>DXYG01000050.1:8910-18159 GCA_019415925.1 Clostridiales bacterium | reverse complement strand
AGATTTCCAAATTCTTTATTTTATGAGTATATTTTACATTAATAATCTTTTATATTCAATTGCATTTGCAACGAAACAAAAGTGCATATGTAGAATATTGCGTGATTTTTTTATGAATAAATAACAAATTTTTTGCAACATATTAAAAATAAGGGTTGTAAAGTTATTTTTAACTCAATATCAATTACAGAAAATGTAAATTTTACAGAAAAACAACGGACAGCTGCATAACTGTCCGTTGTAAATTTTTAATTATTTAAACTGATTTATGCAAGAATTTCATCAGCAAGCTGTTCAAGAAGAGCCGTTGTATCTTCTTTCATTGAAGAACGAATTGATACGGTTGTGGGAACAATCTCGATATTTTTCATTTTCTCAAAATATGAGGTTATAACCTTGCCTGCCATTGGTGCCCAAGAGCCGTTCTCGATGATACCCACCTTACGATTTTTATATGCTTTGATTTCAAGATGATGCAGAAAATCGTTCATTATTGGGAACACACCGCCGTCATATGTAGGAGCGGCTACAATCATTCTGCTGTAGCGGAAAGCGTCTTCTATATCTTCTGCAAGGTCAGTTCTTGAAAGGTCGGCAATTGAAATCTTCTTGTCTGTTTTTGACTTAAGAATATCGTAAAGCTTTAAAGCAGCTGCCTTTGTGTTGCCGTGGATTGACGCATAGGCAATGAAAACACCGTCGGTTTCAGGCTCATATTTGCTCCATGTATCATAAAGATTGATATAGTATTCAAGGTTCTCTGTAAGAATAGGACCGTGAAGCGGACAAATTGTCTTGATATCAAGTGTTGCAGCCTTTTTGAGAAGATTCTGAACCTGAACTCCGTACTTGCCGCAGATGTTGAAGTAATATCTTCTGGCTTCACAAGCCCAGTCCTCGTCAGTATCGAGTGCTCCGAATTTTCCAAATCCGTCAGCAGAAAACAGAACCTTTTCTGTGCTTTCGTATGAAACCATAACCTCAGGCCAGTGCACCATAGGAGCCATAAAGAATGTGAGCTTGTGACTGCCTAAATCGAGTGTATCGCCCTCTTTTACGGTAACTGTTCTGCCTTCAAGGTCAAAATCAAAGAACTGTGGGAGCATATTGAAGGTTTTTACGTTACCTACAAGCTTCATTTCGGGATATTTTTCTGCAAGAGTTCTGATGTTTGATGCGTGGTCAGGCTCAAGGTGGCTGATAACAAGATAATCAGGAGTTTTTCCGTCAAGAGCTGTTTCAAGATTGTTGTACCATTCGTCAGTCTTACGCTTGTCAACGGTATCCATAACCGCTATTTTCTCATCAAGAATTAAATATGAGTTATAAGCTATACCGTTCTCAACGATATACTGACTTTCAAATAAGTCAATATCCTTATCGTCTACGCCTATATATTTTATACTGTCTGAAATCTTTACTTCCATTATTATCGCTCCTTATCTTTAGTATATAGTATTATACTATGATTTGAGTGATAAATCAATATTTTAAGAAATTTTTCCTTTATATCTTGGTTATCTCGGCGGCATACCTCCGGGACCGCCTCTCATTCCTCCTCCGTTCATTGAGCCTCCGCCTGAGCTGTAGTTTTCTTCACTCATTGTAATTTCGGTTATTTCTGTACCCGAAGTTAATTTTCCGCTGTCTGCAAATCCGTTTTCATCTGCGCCGACTACAGTACCTCCGCAGATAATTTTGTAGCTCTCCCCTGTCTTAATTGACGGGCTTGATACCACAACGTTGCTGAATTGCTTTGCAGGCTTAAAGGAAGCAATTACATTTGAATTGCTGTCGCAAAGTGCAAACATAGTATCTGAACTTTGTGCAGTTATTTCGGTCATTATTGTGCACTGTCCGTCACCTGTAATTGACTGCGACATTCCGCTGCTGCCGAGTGCAATCAATGTACCGCCTGTTATTGAAGCTGAGGTATTGTAATCTAACGCACCGTTTCCGCTGTTTTCAGGTCCGCTGACGAGTATTGTGCCGCCTGTAATACTTAATGAGCCGTTTGAATCAAGTCCGTCACCCGACGCGTCTACAAAAACATAACCGCCGTTTATGGTAAGCGACTTGCCGCTGTCGGAATTAAAAGCACCGGATTCAACTTCACCGTCACTGCCGCCTGCCGCATTAAATCCGTCGTCGCTTGATACTACGCTGATTTTACCGTCGTTTACCGTAATATCTCCTGCTTCGATTCCCTCGTAGCTTTGTGTTATATTAATTGTTCCGCCGTCGATTGTCAAAGCATTGTCAGCGTGGATTCCGTCATCACCGGTCTGAGAAGTAAAGTCGCAGTTTGTGATTATTACATCTGAATTTGAATGAATTGAATCGTCACTTGAATTTATATTATATGTTCCGCCGTTGATTTTAATATTTCCTGCCGCTTTAATTGCCTTTGCACTTTCGGAATCTTCGGAATCGGAGCTTGATGAAAACATATTCATACCTCTGCCCATTGACTCGGTATGAGTTTTTCCGTTAGCACTTCCGCCGCCTGTTGTAATTTCAAAATCTCCTCCGTCTATGCGTAACATTGAGGCTGCCTGTATAGCGTCATTTGTGCTTGTAAGATTAAAGCTACCGCTGTTAATATATACAAATCCCCTTGAATCGGTTTCGTCAATATTTGTTGAGCGGATTGAATCGGTATCCGAATCAACATTAACGCTTGCAGATTTAATCTTTACGCAGTCCTTGCCGTCAATTCCGCTGCTCTTTGAGCTGACATTAATCGTACCGCCTGTGATAATTAAATCGTCCTTTGATACTATTCCGTGCTTATAGTTGCCGTTTACCGTAAGACTTCCGCTTCCGTTGATTGTTAAATCTGCCTTGCTGAATATTGCAGAATCAACGGTTGAATCGTCAATTGTAAGGCTGTAAGCTGAAGAATCCGAAAGCGTGTTAGTGCTGTCATTTGCAAGTGTTATAAACACCTTATCGGCTTCTTTGATGACTAAGGGAGAATTTTTGCTTGTGAGATTGAGGTTATCAATCACAAGCTGTACCTTACTTTTATCATCTGTTTCAATAACAACAGAGCCGTCACTGCAATCACCGCTTAAAATATATGTTCCTTCTTTTGTAATCGTAATATCTGAGCCGTTAACTACTATTCCATTTTCTGAATCAGTTTTTGCATAATTATCTGTAAAAGTTATTTTAGCGGAATTTTCGTCATATGAGCTGTCGCAGTCACGGTTACTGAACGACAAGTCATAGTTACCGTCGGACTGCGGAGTATTTTCCGATTCTGATGACATTTTGCTTGCTTGTGTTGTATTTACAGAAGTTGAATTAGCATTTGACGAACTGCTTTTATCTGAACAAGATGCAAATACTAAAATCAAACTTGCGCTTAAAAGCGCGCATAAGATTCGTTTCATAGAAAAACTCCTTTTACAATATATTTTCGGCAGTTGCAGGAATTGCGATTGCAATTTCAAGATTGCCGTTGCGACAGCGTAAATCATCAATAAAGCTTTGAATATGCTCCTCATCTTTGAGCTGAATTTTGTACACAAGCTTATAAAGACTGCCCATATTTGTCGTTTTTACTGTTACAAGCTTTGCGCTGTCGGTATAGGTTTCAAACAAATCATCAAAGGAATGTGCATAGTTTAAATCCTCGGGAACAGTTATTCTGAGTTCATGGACTAAATCGTCCTTTTCTTTGATTTTTACAAATGACGATAGTATCATCACTGCACAGACGATTATTACAAACAATGACGCAAGGAATACATATCCCATAGCCGTTGCCAGTCCTATAGCCATTGAAAGAAAAATGCTGACAATCTCCTTTGCCGAGCCCGGAACACTGCGGAATCTGACAAGTGAAAATGCTCCCATTACTGCAATTCCAGTTCCCACGCTTCCGTTTACAAGCATTATTACTGTCTGAACTATTGCGGGAAGCAAAAACAATGAAAGCAGAAAACTGCACTTTATTAATTCTTATACAGAAATAAAATCCGTAAAGAAAATGGGTTACAGACTGGAGAAATCATTTTGATTAAAAGATTAAGGAAAAACATTATACTTGTAAATATGCTGCTCGTCGGCACGGTTATTCTGCTGATTTTTACTGCTGTATGCATAAACAGCTATTCTTCGGCAAAAACAGAACTTGAACGTTCGCTGAATATGATTGCAGAAAAAAGTCTTGATGACTACAAACGCCCTCCCGAAAAATTCGGCGAGAAAAGACATGACAATCAGCCGCAACAGCTTAATTCATTTATTACGGTTTCCGCTGATAAAGAGGGAAATATTCTGAGCGTAAGCGAAAGCAACGCAACCATTGATGAGGATATTCTCAACAATTCTGTAAGTGAGGCAATAAGCAGTGGCAAACAAGTCGGAGAAATCGGAGAATACAATCTTACTTATGCAAAAAATGAGCTGATAGACAGAAGCATTATCGTATTTGCTGACAATTCAAGTGTTTATTCAACTCTGTGGAATACTATTCTGGTATGTTGCGTCTTGTTTATTGCAAGTATGGCTGTAATTTTTCTAATAAGCCTTGCGTTGTCGGGAATTGCTGTAAATCCCGTAAAGGTCGCATGGCACAAGCAAAAGCAATTTGTTGCAGACGCATCTCACGAGCTTAAAACACCGTTAACTGTGATACTTTCCAATAACAACATTATGATGAGCCACAAAAATTCAACGGTTGAAGATGAAATCAAGTGGCTGCAAAGCACCGAAGAAGAAGCACAGCATATGAAAAAACTGATTGACCAGATGCTTTTTCTCGCAAAATCCGACGCTAAAAACAGTAAAACGGAACTTGCAAAGGTGAATGTAAGCGAGATTATTGAAGCGGCAACGCTTAATTTTGAGCCGATTGCTTTTGAAAAAGGTATTTTGCTTGACTGCGAAATAGAGCCTGATGTTAAAACTGACAGCAACGCAACTATGCTTAATCAGCTTTCACTCATTTTAATTGACAACGTAGTAAAATATTCTGCAAGTGACTGAATTGTTAATATTAAGCTTTATAAACGCAATGATAAACTGATTTTTTCGGTTAACAACAAAGGTAATGTCATTTCTAAAGATGAGCTTGCACATATTTTCGACAGATTTTATCGTGCCGAAAAATCACGAACAACTAAAGGCTACGGTCTTGGGCTTTCAATCGCTCAGAATATTGCTAACTGCACAGGCGGTAAAATCAGCGTTGAAAGCAGCGAGCAAAATGGTACAACCTTTAATGTTGAGTGGAACATATAGGTTTATTTATTATAGTTTTGTGAAATCAATCATTATCTTCAGGTCATATCTATTGACAAAATCAAAATAAATATATAATTTTATTGTCAGCATTAGAGGCGAAACTCCTGCAATACGCAGATTTCTTCTGAGAGTATTGCGCTCGTGATAATGCTGACATTTTATATTAACACAACATTATGACACAGGTGACAATTTTAAGGGCTGGAACTGTCGGCACGACTGGTTTCCGTACTTTGAGGGTTCAACCCGAATGTATTCGGACAAAGATTTAAAAGAGCTTGATGCCGAAAATATAGAATTCCCGGACGGCTCAATGCACACGCTCTACGAAGCCGAACAGTATCAGAGAGCGTTGGAACGGAAAATTCGTGAAACAAAACGTATCCTTGCCGCTCAAGATGAATTTTTCAACAATACATCAAGCGAGTCTATGAAAAGAGCAATCAAAAATAACTTTGACAACTTCTCAATAAAGCTCAAACGTCAAGAAGCTCAAATGAATGCATTTTGTGAGAAAACCGGATTGTTGGTTGATAATGCTCGTGTTCAAAAATACGGTTTTGGCAGGAGTACGGCGCAAAAAGCTGTCAGCTCTGCGAATAAGCATTATAAAACTTGGAGCAGTGAACATAACATAAATAATATCAAAACACTTGCAGAATACTATAAAGTGAAGTATAATGATAGTGAAAGGTATGCACTTCTTCAGGGTTATGTAAAAGCTGTTGATAAAGGTGATATTTCTCCTTTGATAGGTTTTGACTTATATGAAAGTAAAGCCAAAGAAATTAAAGATAAACTTGTCGGTTTGAAAATTAATAATGAACTAAATTATGAAATAACAGACTTCTCTACGCATTTTATTGACAGGGTGTTAGGTCAATCCTCAACAAGTCACGAAGGAATGAGATTAGGTGCAACCATAGAGCAACTTGAAGATAGTATTGCTAATCCTCAAAAAACTTCTGAACCGTTTTTTGTAAATATGAAAAAGAATGGTAAAGAATATTTGGATGAACGCATAAAAATCACTGGTAAAAGTTGTTCTTTCATATATAGCGTAAAAGACAAATTGCTTGTTCAAGCTACATCATTCGGAGAGGATATTATATTATGATTATAATAAATGATAAAAACAAAAAATTTGTTAAAAAACACATTCCTAATGCAGATGAAATATTAAATTCAGATTCAGCAAGAGATGCTCTTGTGGCTTTTTCAGATTGGCTTGATATGAATCCTGATTGTTGGGATGAAAATGGTTATGACTATAGTGACCTTGGAAGGCAAGCTCAAAAAGTATATGATGATATATTATACGATAATGTTTATGCTCATAAATCAAATACTTAAAAATGCCTTATATCGCATTTTCTGTTCAAAAGGTAAAGTTACACCACAAATTCAATTAAATGCAAATTAAACGAAATTAAAAGGGTTTTAAAGGGGTATTACACATACTCCTTTTACTTTTGCCAACAATTTCATATTTTCAGTTTATAAGCTACCGATTTTCGGGGGCTTTTAATATTGCTCTTGTCGGAGAGCTTGACAACTTAATCCACACCCTCCGTGTGGAGGGTGACGGATACAGCCGACAGCACAATCCTTACACAGCGTGATTTCAATCCACACCCTCCGTGTGGAGGGTGACTTTCACTAATAGCATTGTCGCAAAAAGTCTTTGTTTATTTCAATCCACACCCTCCGTGTGGAGGGTGACCTACGGCTCTTTTAATAATGTTTTGTTATCTGATGATATTTCAATCCACACCCTCCGTGTGGAGGGTGACCGCTTTAACTCGTTTATAAAGCGTGTATGGTCCTATTTCAATCCACACCCTCCGTGTGGAGGGTGACTTGCCGGCAATCTCTTTCGATAAAACCGGAAATCCATTTCAATCCACACCCTCCGTGTGGAGGGTGACAAGGCATATGCTGACGAGCCTGTTGTAAAGTCAAAAATTTCAATCCACACCCTCCGTGTGGAGGGTGACTTGTCCGCCGCTTGCCCGAGGAAATTATAATGATTATTTCAATCCACACCCTCCGTGTGGAGGGTGACAATTCTTTGATAATGTTTCTCACGAACTCGTAAAAAATTTCAATCCACACCCTCCGTGTGGAGGGTGACTGAAATCTGTTAAAGAAAATTTAGCAGAATTAAAGAATTTCAATCCACACCCTCCGTGTGGAGGGTGACGGCAATGTTCCTGATGAATGTATGGGGAATATTGTCAATTTCAATCCACACCCTCCGTGTGGAGGGTGACCGTCAGGAAGCACTTGAACAGCAGAAGTCATATTGTATTTCAATCCACACCCTCCGTGTGGAGGGTGACAATTTCTTATACATATTAAATCCTCACTATATATTATTTCAATCCACACCCTCCGTGTGGAGGGTGACTTTAGTAAAAAACATATAGATACCTCCATAGTATTATTTCAATCCACACCCTCCGTGTGGAGGGTGACAAACGGAGCTTAAGAACGTAAGGACAGACCTTGCACTTATTTCAATCCACACCCTCCGTGTGGAGGGTGACTTTTTTATCTTTACAATAATTATACCATTGATTAATATTTCAATCCACACCCTCCGTGTGGAGGGTGACATCTGTTAATATTGTTTCTTCTATATCGTCATAATTTCAATCCACACCCTCCGTGTGGAGGGTGACGATAGGCTTTTTGCCTTTTGCCACATTCTCATTTATTTCAATCCACACCCTCCGTGTGGAGGGTGACGTTTCATCGCAATCATTAGTCAGTTTAGTTGCACGATTTCAATCCACACCCTCCGTGTGGAGGGTGACGGGGTGATAAGATGAAATTTCCCAGCCTTGTAAGGCAATTTCAATCCACACCCTCCGTGTGGAGGGTGACAGCACGCTCTCGGCAAAACCGTATCCCTTGAAAAGATTTCAATCCACACCCTCCGTGTGGAGGGTGACTTATAGATTATTTCAGGAGATTTATATATACAAATTTCAATCCACACCCTCCGTGTGGAGGGTGACGACTCAATATCAAACATCAATCTTCCATATTCAGGAATTTCAATCCACACCCTCCGTGTGGAGGGTGACTTAAATTACATTAATTCTTATACACTCATCTAACGATTTCAATCCACACCCTCCGTGTGGAGGGTGACACAGTTACAATACAACCTAAAAATCCGTTATTGCGTATTTCAATCCACACCCTCCGTGTGGAGGGTGACGCTTGATATACTTGACGTTTTTAACCGATATATCGGCGATTTCAATCCACACCCTCCGTGTGGAGGGTGACTCACCTTTTTGCTTTGCTTCAACGATTATAAAATTATTTCAATCCACACCCTCCGTGTGGAGGGTGACTGCCCGAAGCGGAGCGCAACGCTCTGCTTTACGATTTCAATCCACACCCTCCGTGTGGAGGGTGACAGGGCGTATTATTTAAAATTACATTAATGTCATAATTTCAATCCACACCCTCCGTGTGGAGGGTGACTGCTAAAATTAATCAATTTCTTCAATCAATGAAACATTTCAATCCACACCCTCCGTGTGGAGGGTGACTAACAATATCTTTACCAAATCTAATTTTATAAGACATTTCAATCCACACCCTCCGTGTGGAGGGTGACGATATGCAACCAATACTGTTTTATCCTTATTGAACAATTTCAATCCACACCCTCCGTGTGGAGGGTGACAACTATATCACCATCAACACAGTGTTCGATGCCGTATTTCAATCCACACCCTCCGTGTGGAGGGTGACGTAGGCTATAATCACGTTGTAAAAAATCAGTATATGATTTCAATCCACACCCTCCGTGTGGAGGGTGACATACGGGGATATTTTACACTTTTATTCTAAAAAAATTTCAATCCACACCCTCCGTGTGGAGGGTGACAATGCAATTTAGTGCAATGTTTCAAAGCAATGTCATATTTCAATCCACACCCTCCGTGTGGAGGGTGACATCGCCAGTATGTC
>DXYG01000050.1:0-8810 GCA_019415925.1 Clostridiales bacterium | reverse complement strand
CAGTTGTATTTATTCCATTGAAATTTCAATCCACACCCTCCGTGTGGAGGGTGACATCGCCAGTATGTCCAGTTGTATTTATTCCATTGAAATTTCAATCCACACCCTCCGTGTGGAGGGTGACCGTTAGCGTAAGTGTCTGCTTCTTCAATTTTTATCATTTCAATCCACACCCTCCGTGTGGAGGGTGACCCAAAATCATAATCATTCTTGCCATCAGTCCACAAATTTCAATCCACACCCTCCGTGTGGAGGGTGACAACGATCCTCACATCACGCTTAACGAGGATAACCTCATTTCAATCCACACCCTCCGTGTGGAGGGTGACGGATTGATGAGGCAGTATGAGGCTGATGAGCAGCGATTTCAATCCACACCCTCCGTGTGGAGGGTGACAGTCGGTCGGATTGCACATCCGAGCAATTTTATTATTTCAATCCACACCCTCCGTGTGGAGGGTGACCCTTCCTTTCTTCGTTTCTTTGAGGGGACAAAAGAGGATTTCAATCCACACCCTCCGTGTGGAGGGTGACATACGGGGATATTTTACACTTTTATTCTAAAAAAATTTCAATCCACACCCTCCGTGTGGAGGGTGACCAAAACCTCACGCCGCTCTTTAACTCGACGGCAATTTCAATCCACACCCTCCGTGTGGAGGGTGACCCAAAATCATAATCATTCTTGCCATCAGTCCACAAATTTCAATCCACACCCTCCGTGTGGAGGGTGACGCGAAACAATTAACCCTCTTAATTAATTTAAGAGGATTTCAATCCACACCCTCCGTGTGGAGGGTGACAGGCGGAAATATTATAAATCTTGTTTCAAAGGCTTTATTTCAATCCACACCCTCCGTGTGGAGGGTGACTTTCGCAAATTTCTTTTCGGCAACCAAATCACGTTTAATTTCAATCCACACCCTCCGTGTGGAGGGTGACAGCAAAAATATACAATAAAAATAAATCAGGGCATTTTACTTTTATATATTTAAAATAAAAATATAATTTTAGCTTGAAAGCAAAATGATTTTATTTATTCTTGTATACCACAAAACAACAAATTCGCTTGTGCGAATACTCCAGCAAAACAATGTTCACTACACATTCGCACTAAAACAGCAACACTCCCTCCATATCTAAACTTTCTTTTACTCCGTAATGCTCAACCTTAGTCTTGTAATTATTTCCAAGATAATAAAACCTTATGCTGTCTTCGTCTTTATCAATAATTTTTAAGAGTATCTCTTTTACTTCACGGCATTTTGCGGCATCCATTACACATTCAAAAACAGAATTCTGCACTCTCTGACCGTAATTGCAACATTCTTTAGCAACCTTTCGAAGTCGTTTTCTGCCGTTTGGGGTATCGGTTCGTACGTCATAAGTTATTAATACAAGCATATTGCATCTACTTCCACAAAAACGGCGGATAGCCGTCAATATCGCCCCGTAAAAATCTTGCAAGCAAAAGTGCCTGTACATACGGCACCATTCCCCACTCGACTTTTTCTTTCAGAAACGGATGCACAATTGTATTCTGCTTTTTCATCTGCCACGATTGTAAAAACTTCTTTTTGCCGTCATCGGTAAAATATACAGCACCGTTCTCCTTGACAAAGAAATCATCTTTGTTGATTACACGTTTATTAATCATTGTAATAACAAATCTGTCTGCAAACACCGATCGAAGTTCCTCCATCAAGTCAAGCGAAAGTGAAGTTCTTCCCGGTCTGTCCTTGTGCATAAATCCTACATATGGGTCAAGTCCTACACAATAAAGTGCAGATGTTGTCATACTGTTCAGCAGAGTGTATGAAAATGAAAGCATTGCATTAACAGGGTCAGTAGGCGGTCTTCTTACTCTTGTGCCGAAAATGAAATCTTTTTTCTGTTGCAGAATTAAATCATTAAATACAGAAAAATAACGTGACGCCGCTTCTCCCTCAACTCCTCTTAACTGCTCAGTATCTTTGCAATTTTCAATGTTGCTTATTGACTTCTTCAAATCATCAGATACATTTTTCATCTTATCAACATCAAGTGACGCTGAATAATCTCGGATTGCACGTTCAATAACGCCTCTTGAGTTGAATAATTTACCTGTCATTATGTTTTTAGAAATTAAGGTGCAAATTTCCTCGTTTTCGGAAAATCTGTACTGCGTTTTTCTTAAAACAACATTTCCGTTATACGGTCCGACAGTATGGGCGAGAAATCTTCCGCTCCTTGATAGAAACGATATTACAATTCCGTATTCTGCACACTTGCCAAGCAAAGCAGGGCTCACCCCTGCATATCCCATAGTGACTATCGACTCAATATTATGCAGAGGTATTCTTGCACATTCTGTGCCCTGTTCGCTGATTACAACTGTTTCGCCCTCAAGAGAAAGATATTTTTCATACGAGGTTATGTAGAGCGTATTAAGTAACTTCTTCATCAAATATCCCCTCTAAATTCTTTTTAATGTAGCTATTGACATTATCTGATTTTGATAATTTCGGAAGGCAAATTTCCTTTAGCGAGCAAGCGTTGCACTGCTTGCTTTTCTTCACCTTTGGAGTATATCTTCTTTCATACAGCCTATGCATTTCATTTACTACGCTTATAAGGCGTTCACGGATTTCATTATCAAAAGGCACTTTTAGTCTGCGCCTTGTTCTGCCGTAGAAAATATTGATTTCTTCAACTTTTGTGCAGAACATATCTTCAAGACAAACGGCTTGTGCCGCTGCCTGTAAAACATCGGCGTCGGTCTCTTTAGGTTCGCCGTGCTTATATTCTACGGGAACAATTCTAAACAGTCCGTCATAGCCGTTTACTATTGCACCGTCATCAGATTTATGAAACTCCACAACGTCACATACGCCTGTAAGACCGAGCTCTCGTGAAACTATGGGCATTCCACGGGAGATTATCAAATCATTTCGCTTTTCCGAGGACGCATTATCGTGGGCGTGTTCGTGCATTATGTTTCCGCTGACTGTAAGCAGATTTTCCTCCCACTGCTGTTCAATGTGAATAAGTGCCCATTGCCGCCTGCAAAATACAAAATGCTGTATTCCCGAAATGCTCAGCAGTTGGTCGTCAGTGTAGCTCATCTTAACGTGCAGGTAACACCCTGCGGAATTTCTGACTCTGCAATAGTGATTTCATAATCATCGTAGCTTCTTGCAACCTTTACCTCTTCCCTGCGTTTGATTTTAATTGCATCAAAGAGCTTGTATGCCGGTGTGTTACCAAGCTCGCTGTCGTGCTTGAAAATAACGAGCTTTCTGACTGCCATTTTTCCTCTTGCCGCTGCGTGGTCATATTCAAACATATTGATGATTGCATTCCACAGCAATTCAAGGTCATCTTCTGAAAATCCCGTTACCTTTCTTGCCAGATTTGCGGAAATATAACCCTCTGCAACATACAAGCCGTACGGTACAATAAACTTATTACCCATTGTGTTGGTGTTCTTTTCAGCATCAGCCTCAGTTGTAATTGCACATCTTGTAATTGTGATTTCCTGAGGAAAAATCGGGTCAACTGAACGTGCAAAGCCGAGCTGAACAGGACCTCTGACCTGACCGCAGTTGAGTGAAGCCTTTACGAATGTAGTCATTACTGCTCCGAAGGTTCTGATATCAAAGAAATTTTTACACATAAAATCTCTTATTTTAGCATCAATTTCGGGATTATCCTTCTTTAATTTTTTGATTTCTGTCTCATTGGTACCGAGATATTCAAAAGCTTTATTATCGCTCCTATTTAGAGGTACACCGCTCTTTATGTATATTCCGTAGCCCGGTTCATCTTCTTTCACTACGTCTACGTAATTTCTGATTTTGCGCTTTAAGCAAACATCGGTTACAATTCCGTAGCCTGTTTCAGGGTCAACTCTGGGCATATTGCCTGCGTCAGGGTCACCGTTAGGGTTGCCGTTTTCAACGTCAAAGATTATTGCAAATTCATATCTGTTTTTAATTGCTTCTGACATATTATTTGTCCTCCTTGATTTTCATAAACTTGTCTTGCTTTTTGTGATAGTAACCTAATTGAAAAACGCCCTTTTCCTGCATTGTTAATCTGTCAGGAAGTTGATGAGCATCATTATCAACCTTGGATATTAGTTTTGTCATTTCAATGTACTTTGCAGTATAGCACTTATTATCTTTAGATTTTATTTTTTTAAGATGTTTATTAGCAAGTTCAATGAGTAATGGAAAAATAACCGCAGGCATTGAACTTGCAGACGAAAAATATCTGTCTTTTATCGTCGTGTTAATATCTCTATTATCGTATTTAAAAGCAAGATATTGAATTTCTTCAAAAAGTGCGAATAAAATACCCAGATTATATATTTGATTATTGGTATCATTATTTATTGACATAGTTAATACCTCCTTATATTCGGGATAATTTCTGATTAGAAATGCTTTGATAACTGCGGCTCTTATTGCCTCTCGTTCTGCGTTGACATCTCTTTCAGCTTTTATCCTTATCATTATGTTGTCATAGAGCGTTGCAGGATATTTGTAACCGGTTAAAATTGAGTAGATATAGTTTCCTGCAAGCTGTGGTTTTGCGCTCTTATTTTTTGAGTTCTGATTTACCGTTTCTCTTAAAACTTTCCACACAGGAAAATGTGTACTCTGTAAAAATTTCGGAACTGCAATACGCATATTTTCTTCGTGTTCCACGATATTCTTCATAAAGCTTCCGAAAGAGTTTACAAGAAAGAATCTTACCGAAAGTCGTGCCGCATTCGGTGATAAACCGAGAATGTAAAATTTAACTTCGGGATTAATTGGTATTGAGTTCCACTCAACACTCTGCCCCATTGACAGTTTTTTGATAACATTCCATAAATCTTTTTGCTTTAGTTCGTCACTGTTGCCGAAGAAGTTGGAAAACACATCCTGACACCCTTCATTGTCATCTTCAGTCCAACAGACTACCGTAGTATCACCGAAATAGTTTACATAGTCGCTTTCAGACAGCAGGTAATTAAGTGCAGTTGTGTAGGCAAAAGCGGCATATTCGCTGACGGGTGAGTTATTTCCTTGTGATTTATCGAAAGACTCAAAAGCAGGTGCATTAAAGGACACAAGGGAGGTTCCCATTGACTGTCCTCCTCTTACACCTTTAATTACAGGATGAAGTCGTGACACAGGTAACTTTTTGCCTGTAACAAGGCAGATTTCTGTTTCAGATTCGCTTATGCTGTAGTGTTTATTCCAACATTCGCAAATGTCAGTGTAATCGGTTGCAAGTTTTCCGAGCGGCATAAATACAAGATTTGCTCCATTTTTGAAAATATCGGTTATGACATTTTCGTTACAGCCAATATCAACAAGATAGCTTTCAATGTTGTCAATATCAATATTTTCATAATAAAGCAATATTGCTTTTGCGGCAGGAGAACTATCATCTGTAAGCAGCTTTTGATGAAGCCGCTTTGACTCCTCAAAGCACTGCTTATTTCGTTCAGGCTTACCCTTTCGGTCTTTTCCGAAAAGATAAGAAGCTGTATCATACAGAAAATTTGCCGATATATTCACCGCTCTTTTAACAGGCATTGGCAGACTGATTTGTGACGCTATCTCCTTTTTGCCGCTTTTATCGGTTGTTTTTAGTGAAATGACATTTGTCAAAATTCCGTTTTCGTCAATAACCAGACCGTATGATGCTTTTGACTTTGCCCAGCCTTGCTGGTCTACCTTATCTTTAGCTGCAAGAACCTCATAAAGATTTACGAGAGAATGTAAAACCATTATCTAAGCACCTCGCAATCTTCAAGGTCAAGCACACCGTTTTTTATTTTAGCTCTGAAATACATCGGTGTTATATTATTTTTGTCTGAATAGTCCATATCATAAAGCATAAGTCCGAGGTCTGAAGAAATATCAACGGTTGGCACAGTATCAAATTCCCATCGTCGGAATTTTGCAGGGAATTCTCTGCATCCCAGATACGGCTGGTGAAAACATTGTCCTTTGTCCAATCGACGCTTCATCATTTCCTGAAATTTTCCCGGATTGTCACTTTGATTTGCCTTGTCGGTCATATCAAAGTGTGCTTCAATAACGTAATGAACATTCTTAAGTACGGTTGCCGCTCTTTGCTGAATATCTGAAGTTGTATCAATGAAAAGGTCAACATTCTTTCCGCTCATTGCAGTTTTCGCTTTGGAAGAAAGTAACTTTGACTTTACTTCATTTCGCCTTATGTTTGTAAACTCAATCGGGCTTAATATGTAGATTTTATCAATAACCCAAACTAACCCGGGATGCCAGAATACCGCTTCAAGTATACCTCTTGCGGCTGACGGAGTTATGCAATCATACGTGAATCGTTCGATCTTCAATTCGGGTCGAGAAAAACAAGCATAGTCGCCCCATACTTCAACTTTAATGCTCATTATATCACTCCTTTCATTTATTAATATAGTTAAATTATAGCACATCAAATTCATTTGTCAACATATTTTTTCACTATTAATTTTATATAATGTTTTCATTTATCTGTAAATTGATTTTTATTTTTAGTTATGATATAATATATTTGTCTGTAAAAACAGTGGATTGAAATACTATTAATTTCATATTTGCAAAGGCGGCAGGGCAATTTCAGCCCTGCTTTCCTTTTTATGAAAAAATGCACTTCAACGTGTTATCATCAGGAAAAGTAATTCCTGTTTTATCGCTGAAAACTTATTATCTGACAAAACGTAAAAGCTATTGTCAATATATTCAATACCACACGCTTCATCAATCTTATTGAAATCCCTCTCGTAAAGATTCACAACATACTTTTGGAGATTTCTGAAAAGCTCTTTTGAGTAATTGCCGTGCCTTAAATCATCAATTTCCTTTTTATTTTCCTCTGTACAAATATAAAGTGATTTGGTATCGTTCTCTATTATTTTAAATTTTTGAGCTACAGATTCAAATTCCAGATTCGTAAGACCATTTATAATGCCTTTTCTGTCAAACACCTTATGCGTTTTGTCAATGTCACGATAATAGTATAGATTGTCAAAATACATCTTGATTGCATCGGGCAAATAAATTTTATCACCGTACTTTTTGATAACCTCCATTGCCGCATCAGTGTTTGTCTGCTGATAGGACAAAACCTCATCAGTGTTGAAAATATGTACTACACAATCAAAAGAATTCCTTTTGTTCTCTCTGTTGCATCTTCCGCCTGCCTGTAAAATTGAATCTATGCCCGAAATCGCCCTGTAAACTGTCGGAAAATCTATGTCAACACCTGCCTCAATAAGGCTTGTTGAAATAACTCTGCAAGGCTTGTTTTCATCAAGTCGTTGTTTTATCTTTTTAAGAACCATTTGACGGTGTGCAGGATACATATATGTTGACAAATGAAAATTTTCATCTGACTCCCCTATCATTGAATATATTTTCTGAGCGTGTGCTTTCTTGTTTACAATGCAAAGAACCTGATTGCATTGTTTTAATTCCAAGGCTATTTCATCATCTTGGAGCTTGCCTTCATATTTAAAATTAACACGCCTGAAATCATCTGTCAGATTTTCAGCAGAGTTACATATTTCCGTTAATTGCGATTCATTTTTCTTATCAGTAAGATTAAGTATTGACTGAAAATTTGGCTGAGTTGCTGTGCACAACACAACAGCAGAATTGTAGTTATCCGCAAGCTGTCTGATTGCTGTTGCACAAGGTAACAGATAATCAAGCGGTAACATCTGAGCCTCATCAAAAATAACAACACTATCAGCAATATTATGGATTTTCCTGCATTTCGATGGTTTATTTGAAAACATTGATTCAAAAAACTGCACTGCCGTTGTAACAACAATCGGAGAATCCCAGTTTTCTGCTGCAAGCATCATCTGTACTTTTGTTTCATCATCATAATTATTTAAATCTACATTTGAGTGATTTTCAAGAACATTTTTTATACCGAAAATTTTTCTGAAAACTTCAGCATTCTGCTCAATAATGCTTGTATATGGTATGACATAAATAATTCTCTTTTTCCTGCGTTTTACCGCATAATTAAGAGCAAATGCCATTGAAGAAATAGTCTTACCGCCACCTGTCGGTACTGTGAGTGTGAAAAGTTTTTCAGAATTATTCTGACCAGCCTTAATGCATTCATTGAGCATCTGCGTTCTCAGAATATTGAGTTTTCCGCTTGGATTCTGCCACTTTTCAATATGATTGTTAAGTAAGGATAAAAGAAATGAAAGTTCATCGCCGCTATCTCTTGAAACAGCACCGTTAGACATAAAATTCTCAGTGTCAAGATAATCTGCATCAACAAGACACGAAAATAAAAAACGCAGAATAAAAGTATACGGAATTCTGTCATTTATGAAAGGCTCACTTATTGGTTTGAATTTACTGCTCTCTACTTCATTAACCCAAGCTGAATAGTTTTCGGTATTCCTGTTCAGCCTGCCTGTAAGAGTTGGATCTGCATCGCAGTCACCTTTGCGTCCGATGTCAGGAATTCCACCATGATGTCCTGCAATGCAAAATGATGCCATAGTAAGTTTTCTTTTAACAGCTTCTTGTGCACCGCACGTTGAATGGTCAACTTTTATTCTGTCATTACCGTTGATTCTCTGTTGAAAACGATTGCTGTATTTACCGATATCGTGCAACATTCCGATTATTTCAGCATATTCTGACAAATTTAAGCACTCGGCAAATTTTTTGGATAATTCAGATACATTTTTCAAATGTTCAAGCAAAAGCTGGACTTCATTATCAGATTCGCCTCGTTTGTTAGCTATATAATTCATTTGTTTCCTCCTTTATTTGCTA
>DXYG01000005.1 GCA_019415925.1 Clostridiales bacterium | reverse complement strand
GGGCAACCGTTTTATCCAAACAATCCGATTTTTCCACTCGATTTGCGTGTCGAGGTACTCGACAAATTATCGTTTATCTTGCAAGGGGTATAACCATAAAATTAAGCGGATAAAGCTATTTTTTTGCGCTTTCTGTGCATATTCTCAAAATAAAATATTGATTAAACCGGTACATTGTGTTATAATATCATAGTATAGGCAAAATATCTGTGAAAGGATAGTTCTTGATGATAAAAGCTAATGAATACCGCACCGTTACCTGCGGTGAGTTAAGAGAAAGCAATATCGGTCAGCAGGTCAGAGTTGCCGGCTGGGTGGAAAATATCCGTGACCACGGCGGCGTTATGTTCCTTGACATTCGTGACCAGTACGGCGTGCTTCAGGTTGTTGTTCACAACGATGAGCTTCTTAAAAATATAAATAAGGAGTGCACCGTCACTTTAAGCGGCGAGGTCGTGAAGCGTGACGAGGACACCATAAATAAAAAGATTGCTACAGGTTATGTTGAGGTTCACACCGAGGATATTACTGTACTCGGCAAGTGCAAGAACGCACTTCCATTTGAGGTTGCAACTTCAACTAATACATCAGAGGACGTGCGCCTTAAGTACCGTTTTCTCGACCTTCGTAACCCCAAGGTTCACAACAACATTATGTTCCGTTCAAATGTTGTTTCTTTCCTGCGCAATAAGATGAATGAGCTTGGCTTTACCGAGATTAATACTCCGATTCTTTCAACCTCATCACCGGAAGGTGCAAGAGATTACCTCATTCCCAGCCGTAAGCACAAGGGCAGATTCTACGCTCTTCCGCAGGCTCCGCAGATTTTCAAACAGCTTCTTATGGTTTCGGGATTTGACAGATATTTCCAGATTGCTCCATGTTTCCGTGACGAGGATGCTCGTGCAGACCGTTCACCGGGTGAGTTCTATCAGCTTGATTTTGAAATGGCTTTTGCAACTCAGGAGGACGTTTTTGCAGTTGCAGAGGAAGTTCTGTACGAAACATTCAAGAAGTTTTCGGATAAAGAGGTTTCAAAGCCTCCGTTTGCACGTATTCCCTACGCTGAAAGTATGGTCAAATACGGTACAGATAAGCCCGATTTGCGCAATCCGCTTGTGATTGTTGAAATCAGCGATATGTTCGTTGAAACGGATTTTGCTCCGTTCAGAAAGAAAACTGTTCGTTCAATCAACGTTCCCAATGCCGCCTCACAGAGCAAAAAGTGGTTCAAGAGAATGGAAGAGTTCGCTCTTTCAATCGGAATGAAGGGACTCGGCTATGTTAAGGTGAACGACGACCTCACATTTGACGGTCCGATTGACAAGTTCCTCAAAGAGGGCGACCGTGAGGAGCTTATCAAGAGAAATAACTCCAAGGCAGGCGATGTAATTTACTTTATCGCCGACACCGCCAAGGACGCTCCCAAGCTTGCAGGACAAATCAGAACAGAGGTTGCAAAGCGTCTTGACCTTATCGACACAAGCCGTTTTGAACTTTGCTTCATCGTTGACTTCCCGATGTTTGAGCGTGACGAGGAAACAAATCAGATTATCTTCACTCACAACCCGTTCTCAATGCCGCAGGGCGGTCTTGACAGTCTTTTAAATAAAGACCCCGAGGAAATCCTTGCTTATCAGTACGACATTGTATGCAACGGCGTTGAGCTTTCGTCGGGCGCAGTGCGTAACCACGATATTGAAATTATGAAAAAGGCGTTTGAGATTGCAGGCTATACCGAGGACGACTTAAAGGCTAAGTTCTCGGCTCTCTACAATGCGTTCCAGTACGGCGCACCGCCGCACGCAGGAATGGCTCCGGGTGTTGACAGAATGATTATGCTGCTCACCGAGGAGGAGAACATCAGAGAGGTAATCGCATTCCCGATGAACTCAAATGCGCAGGATTTACTGCTCGGTTCACCGGGCGAAGTAACCGAACAGCAGCTGCGTGAGGTTCACATTAAGTTAAGATAAATAACACTCAAAGGGCGAGTTGTAGGAAAATATGACTTGCCCTGATTCTGTTTACAAAGCACAATATTTTAACCGATAGCAGTAGGGAACGACCCCTGTGTCGTTCCTAAATAAATGCACATCTCACCTATCAGGAACAACACAGGGGTTGTTCCCTACATTTCAAAGCTTTACAAAGGATGGTTTTTATGGTAACAAGAGAAGACGTTGAAAACATTGCGTTGCTTTCAAAGCTTTTTGTTCCCGAGGAGGAGCTTGACAGCCTGACGCAGTCAATGCAGGAAATTATAGATTTTGCCGACGAAATCAACAAAGCCCCCGCAAGCGACGAGGCTTTTGACAATATCAACAATCTGTCAAACGTGTTCCGTGAGGACGAGGTTGTTGAGTCTTTCAGCAGCGTGGAAATTCTGAAAAATGCTCCCGAACAGGCAGAAAATCATTTCCTTGTGAGAAACAGAGAGTAAGGCGGTGTTTTAGATATGGGTACAATTGCAAAAATCCACGAGATGCTAGTTTCAAAGCAGTGCTCCTGCGCCGAGCTTACAAAGAGCTATCTCGACGAAATAGAAAAGTCTAACGGCGAGCTTAATGCCTACGTCAATGTTACCGGTGACGAGGCTTTAAAGACAGCCGAAAAGGTTGACAAGAAAATTGCATCAGGCGAGGAAATCGGACTGCTTGAGGGTGTTCCGATGACATTAAAGGACAACCTTTCTACAAAAGGCATTGAAACAACCTGCTGTTCAAAGATTCTTACAGGTTACAAGCCGATTTATAACGCAACTGTATGGGATATTCTCCGGTCACAGAACGCTGTTATGCTCGGCAAGACGAATATGGACGAGTTTGCTATGGGTTCTTCCTGCGAAACTTCGTACTTTGGCGGTGCTACAAACCCGTTCAACACCAAGCACGTTTCGGGTGGCTCATCGGGCGGCGTTGCAAGCGCAGTAGGTGCAAACATTGCCGCTTACGGTCTTGGCTCAGATACGGGCGGCTCAATCCGTCAGCCTGCTTCATTCTGCGGAATTGTCGGCTTGAAGCCTACCTACGGTGCTGTTTCACGTTACGGTCTTGTAGCATATGCAAGCTCGCTTGACCAGATTGGACCGATTACTAAGAGCGTTGAGGATGCTTCAATCGTCTTTGACGCAATTTCAAAATATGATGATAAGGACTCCACTTCAAAGGGATATAACGGCGATACTTATTCATCGCTCAACAACGATATCAAGGGAATGAAAATCGGCATTGCAAGAGAATATCTTGACGGTGTGCGTGACGACGTAAAAGAGGCTGTGCTCAATGCGGCTGAGGTTTACAAGTCGCTTGGTGCAGAGATTGTTTACTTCGATTTGCCAGCACTCAAATTTGCACTTCCTGTTTACTATATTATCGCCTGCGCAGAGGCTTCTTCAAACCTCGGTCGTTATGACGGTATCCGCTACGGCTACAAGACAGAGCACTACAACGGCACTCACGATATGATTTGCCGCACACGTTCCGAGGGCTTCGGCGAAGAAGTTAAGCGCAGAATTCTGCTCGGCACGTATGTGCTTTCTGCCGGTTATTATGACGCTTATTACAAAAAGGCGCAGAATTTAAGAGGAACAATTGTTAAGGCTTTCAACGACGCTTTTACTCATTGTGACGTTATCCTTGCCCCGACTGTTCCTATGACTGCTTTTGAAATGGGACGTGCTGTTTCCGACCCGATTGAAACATATCTTACCGACATCTGCACAGTTCCCGTAAATATTGCAGGTTTGCCGGGTGTTTCTGTTCCCTGCGGATTCAACGCAAAGGGTATGCCGATTGGTATGCAGCTTATCGGCAAGAGCTTCGGCGAGGCAACAATTCTCAATGCCGCTTATAAATATCAGCAGGCGGCAGGAGAAAACTTTAAAGATACAAAGTGGGGTGTTAAGCTGTGAAATACGAATTAGTTGCGGGTTTTGAAACCCATATTGAGCTTGCTACAAAGACAAAGATTTTCTGCGGCTGTACAACACAGTTTGGCGGTGAGCCTAACACACACTGCTGTCCCGTTTGTATCGGACTTCCCGGCACGCTTCCAAAGCTTAACCGTCAGGTTGTGCGCTACGGAATTATGGCAGGTCTTGCCACGCACGGCGAGATTGCCGAAATTTCAAAGATGGACAGAAAAAACTACTGCTATCCCGACCTTTCAAAGGCTTATCAGATAAGTCAGCTCTACGCTCCGCTTACAATCGGCGGCTATGTTGAGCTTTCAAGCGGCAAGAAAATCAGACTGCACCACATTCACATTGAGGAGGACGCAGGAAAGCTGATTCATCAGCACGGCGACACCTACGTTGACTACAACCGTGGCGGCGTTCCGCTTATTGAAATCGTTTCCGAGCCTGACATTCGTTCAATCGACGAGGCAAGGGAGTACGTTGAAAAGCTCCAGCAGGTTATGAGATATATAGGCATTTCCGACTGCAAAATGCAGGAGGGCTCAATGCGCTGTGACGTTAACATTTCGGTTCGTCCCGTCGGCAGTGAAAAGCTCGGCACACGTACCGAAATCAAGAATATGAACTCAATCAACAACATCTGTAAGGCTATGGAATATGAGTTTGAACGTCAGGTTGATTTGATTGAAAGCGGCGGTCAGGTTGTGCAGGAAACCCTGCGTTATGACGACGCAACAAACACTACTTCTTCAATGAGAAGTAAGGAGGATGCTCACGATTACCGTTATTTCCGTGACCCAGACCTTGTGACAATCCACGTTACAAAGGAAGAGGTTGAGGAGATTAAATCAACACTTCCCGAGCTTCCTACGGAAAAATGCAAACGTTATGTTGACGAGCTCGGAATCCCTGAAAAGGACGCTCAGCTCCTTACGAAATACAGAAATATAAGCGAATATTTCGACAAGGCTTGCGAGGGTGTTAAGTCACCCAAGACGGTTTCAAATTTCATTATCGGACAGATTTTCAGCAGAGTTGAAACCGAGTCTGACAAGGAAGTATTTGATGTTTCGGTAAGTCCCGAGCAGTTAAACGAGCTTGTAAAACTGCTTGACAGCGGCAAAATCCGCAACAACCTTGCAAAGGCTACGCTTGAAAAAATGCTTGACAGCGGCAAGGGTGCGCTTGAATTTATCAGCGAGAGCGATATGGGCGGACTTGACGAGAACGCAATGATTGAGCTTTGCAAGCAGGCTGTTGAGAGCAACGCAAAGGCTGTTGAGGACTACAAAAACGGCAAGGAAAAGGCAATTAAGGCACTTGTCGGCTTTGTTATGAAGAACAGCAGAGGCAAGGCTGACGCTGCCGCCGCCGAGGCAAAAATCAAAGAGCTTATCGGATAAATACCCAAAAGGCAGGTGCAATATTATGAAAAATAATTTGCGAGTAGTGTCGCTTGTGATGCTTTTAAGCATAATCCTTTCGGGCTCACTGTTTTATTATAAATTTGCCGACGTAATTATACCGTCGTGGACGCAGGAGGGCGTTGACCTCTATGTTTATGTTCTTGTGTTTATAGTTCTGGCTTCAATCTTCCTGAAGTTTATTACGGGAATGTTCGGATTTACGGCATTTACAAAGGGTACAACAGAGCAAGAAAAGCTGAAAAAGCTTACTGTTTCGGGCAAGCTTGCCGTTCCGATAGCGGCTTGCGGATTTTTGTGTATGTTTTTAAAGCTGTTTTATTCCGACGAATTTCTTGTGATTGATGTTTTTGATATTGCGCTTGACATTCTGCTCGGCTTTATGTTCATACTCTGCTCAATGTTCGTCCGTGCAGGCAGAGAATAGGCAGGATGCCCCTGCAGGCAAATCGAGTATAAAGGACTGTTAGTTCGGAAGAATCGGTTGCCCGAATCGTAACTTACTGTATCGGAGGCGTTTTGGCGAACACAGTTCGCCGCTACGATAATTAAAAAACTAAATATTGCATAAATAACAGCACCGCATATTCGGATTGATTTCTGAATATGCGGTGCTTTTGTTATTGTATTAAGTTAATAATGCTTTTTTTATTTTACGGAAATGCTGAGATTATCAATCAAGTCCTGCGTTTATTCTCTGGATTTTTGTTGCGTCCTGAATAGAAACATTGCCGTCGCCGTCAACGTCGGCAAGTGCAAGCTGCTTGTCGGTGAGAGTAACAAGTGAAGCAAGATGTTTCTGAATTTCAGTTGCGTCAGCAACGTTGACAGTTCCGTCAAGATTTACGTCACCTGTTTTATTTTCAGCCAGCCTGAGAATAAAGCTGCTGCCGGTGAAGATAATTGTAACGTCCAGGTCTTCGCTCGGTGTAATCGCTGCGTTATAATTTGTGCTCTCGTAGCTTAAATACTTTGCTGTCGTTTCGTCGCTTAAGTCGGCAGTATAGTATTTTGTTCCGTCTTCGTTGAAGATTTTGAATGTGTATTCCGTGTCTTTGAGAAGTGTTACGTCAATTGTGTAGCTGCCGTTTTCGGCTTTTGTCAGCATATATTCCTTTGCGCCCCAGCCGCCAAAGCCGACGCCTGTGAGGTAATAGTTATCGTCGGGAACTTCGATTATGTTGTTAATCGCCTTTGTCATCCACTTTTCACGTCCAACGAGCCAGTCGTACATATAGTTTATCTGACCGTCAAGGTCGCTCGAATAACTGCCGCCGAGTGCGTCAAAGTACGGGAACCACTGGAATTTCCACATATAGTAGTTGAAATCGGAAGCAATCGGTGAAATGTTTCTGTACTCCTCAACGCTCTTAAGCTTTGTACCTGTAGCAGTTGCTTCGCCCTTGAGTACTGCAATTGCGGGAATAAAATCATCGTTCCAGAGCCTTTTTACGACCTCTTCAAAGGTTTCACCGTTTGCTGTTGTGCCCTCAACGCTGAAGCTCTGACCGAGAATATTCGTCATTTCAGTTTTGTCGTACTGCGCTGTTCTGATTGCCCAGCCCTCGGTGTAGCCTGTGTTTGTTGCGTTTTGCCTTATACAGTTAACGTTTCCGAGTGCGCTGTCGCAGTCCCAGATTGGGTCGGCAATAAATTTGCCGTCAGCGGCTACATATGTAAAGAAACAGCTTGTCATACCGCCGTCGCAGTTCTTTGAAAACTCCTGAAGCAGATATGCTCTTGCAAGTGAGTCAACGTTGCAGATTGCTTCAAGGTCAGCCATATTGCACGAATACAGAGCGTCCTCAAGCTGTTGATATTTGCTCTTTATAAAGTTGTACTGAGCATTCAGCATTTCGTCAACGCCGTCATAGCCATCAAGGTCGGGTGACTTGCAGACTACGTGAATTCCTCTGTCGCTTTCAAAGTAAACGTCGCCTGCGTAGTTCCATATGTCAACTTCTATGAGGAAGTTGAAGTTTTCGGTCAGCGTGTCTGACTCGTCTTTGAGTGAAACGAGGGAGTTTTTGCCAAGCTCAACCTTTTGAGTAATCTGATATGCGCCCTTGTAAACGCCGTTGATGTATAAATCAACGCTTCTTGAATCTGACGAGTAGAGAGAGCCAACCTCGTTGGCAAAATCATACATAATTCTGTTGCGCAGGAGCGTTCCGTCCTTTGCATTTGCAAGAAGTGAGAATTTCTTGCTTGTAATTCCGCCGATGCTTGTTTTGCTGTCAAAGTTGATGTTGAATGGCTTTTTCTTTTCGCCATTCCACGTGGAGTTGCCTCTGCCCTTAATCTTTTTCAGCGTTGTGTCGTTTATTCCGCTGTCGTCAATAATCGTGCACTGAGAACCGCTTACGGCGTTTTCCTTGTTGGCGGTGATGAATGAATAGAAGTCGGTATTAACCGTATTTCCGTTGCTGTCGGTGTAAACGCCTGTTGTGTCGTTTATATAGAGCGATACCTCGCTGTCGGATTTGTAAAATTCAACGTATGCCGAGGTTGAAGAATTTTCAACCAGTACAGTAGTTCTTTCGCCGATAGTGTAGCTTACGTTTGCAGAGGTGTTCGGCTTGATTTCAACGCCGTTGATGATTACGCTGTTGTCAAAGGAATTGTAAAGCTCAACTTCACTGTCGCTTGCAGTGGGCGGCAGGAAGAAGTAGCGTACTCCGACTGAGGAATTAGGTCCCCACAAGGATTCCCATTCCTGCCAAGCCTGTGTGTTCTTTGAGTTTGACTGAGCGTGAGCGTAAAGACTGCCCGATTCTGCAAAATAGGGAACAGCAGTTGACTCAACGGTGTTTGCAGTCGTGATGATTTTTTTATACACAAAGGTTTTTTCTGTATTACCGAGGGAATTTTCGGAATAAACCTTTATTGTGTATTCCTTTGGTGAATCGGTATCGCTGCCGAGGGTGAATTCAGCCGTGTCGGTAAAATTCACACGTTCGGAATCGTTGATTGTGTAGTAAGAGGATTCGCCAGATGGAGAAGATATTTTGATGTTCAGCGTGTCTTTAAATTCACAGCCGCTTACTATATTGCTCGAAATTTTCGGTGCACTTCTGTAAAACGACCATTCCTTTGCTGCGGCGTCATAAATGTATCCGTCACCGGGGAGAACTAAATCATCGGTCTGGTTGCCCTCGCCGTAGCCGCCGTTGCCAAAGATGATGTTGACGGCATCATTTTTTATGGTATATGACCAGACGTTGGTGCCAATATTATCCATTTTTTCTCCGGGCCAGGAGGAATTATTATTCCCGTTGTTATCCCAGAGAAAACAGTAAACCTCATCCCAGCCAACATTGTTATTGAAGTAAACGGTTTTGTACTCCTCTGCCGAAACAGAAAAATCTGCAAATGCAAAGCAGGAAATAGCTATTAAAACCGACAGTACAATGCTGACTGCCGATTTTGCTTTTTTCAACATTAAAACTCACTCCTAAAACGATTTTATTTAATTTGATTATATCATCATTGTAAATGGTATTCAATAATTATCGGTTACGGAGAGAAACTTTGTTAATTTGGTATAAGAGTCGAAGAATATTTTTGGTGATTATTTTTCGGCGGTGTGCCGTTGCAGGTGAATCGGCTGTAATTCAGCGGAACGGTCAAGACCGTTTCCTGAATTTTATAATTACTAAAAAGTCGGATTTAACCTTGAAAAGGGTTAAATCCGACCGGACTGTCGAAAAAGTTGTAAAATTAAATTTAGAATAGTCAACTTTCGTGATATAGCCAAGCCTTCCCTTGAGGGAAGGTGTCACAGCGGCTTATCGCTGTGACGAAAGGGTGGCAGGGAAGAAGAACGTGAAAAACAAGGAAAAGTTCATCTCCACCCCTCAGTCAGTTTGCAAGCAAAATGACAGCTCCCCTCAAAAAGGGGAGCCTTAATTTTTTTACTAAACTAAAATCAGTTTAATTCGTCAACAACCTTCTGGATTGCTTCAAGAGCGTCATCGGGAAGCTTGTCGTAGCCGTCTTTTTTTGTTGCGAATGCCTTGATTTCGTTTACACGGTCATTCATACGAGCCTTGAGCTGTGCAACGTAATCTGCATCGTTCATATCGGGAACAAAGCCTTCCCAGTCCATAATCTCGATGTCTGAGAACGGTCCCCATTTCTTGAATTCAGCTTTGCCCTCTACGATAGCCTCGAGGATACCGAGTGTGTCCTTAGGCTGAACCTTCTTGCCCATAAAGTCGCCTGTGTTTACGATGTAGCAGTCAACGTTCTTTTCCTCAACGAGCTTCTTGAACTTTGAGTAGTCGTTAGCAAGAGGATAAGTTCTGAACGGGTTAGCGTAAGGAACAACAACGAGCTTGTTGGGGTCAACGCCGGGAGCAAGTCTTTCAGCAGAAGATCTCTTTGTTGCGAGTGTTGCGCCCATTACGGAAGCAAGTGAAGCACCCTTGAGCTTTACAACGGGAGGAATTGTGGGATCCTTCATAATCCAGAAGATAGCGTTAACGGGCTCTTCAATCTTGTCAACACGGTTGGGTGACCAGAGCTTTGACTTGATAGCTCTGCCGTTGCCGTTTCTGATGTCCTCTGTTACGAGCTGAACCTTGCCGTCCTCGTCAAGAGTAGCAGAGCAGTTCTGAACTGTAAGGAGGTACTTGTTGTCGGGGCAGCCTGTGGGATAGTCGGCTGTCTTGTCAAAGTATGACGGCTCAATTGCGATTGAAGCGCAGGTATCAGTGTTGATGATAAATGCGTCGTCGTGGAGAACCTTGATTTCGTACTTGCCGCCGTGCTTAGCGTGAGTAAGAGTTGACTTACCTGAGCCTGAAAGACCGTATACGGAAGCAACATATCTTCTTCCGTCGGGAAGGAGATATTCCTTCTGACCGCCGTGGCAGGAAGCGTAGCCGTTACGGTTAGCGATTGCCCATACCATAGTAAGTGTGCCCTTCTTGTGCTCGCCGAAGTATCTCATACCGAGGATACAAGCGCAGTTTGTTTCTGTGTTGAAGTAGCAGAGAGTTTTCTTTGCGGGGTCGCTGAGGCAGTCAAAGCTTACGCCGGGGTGCTCAACGGGAGTCCACTGGGGATCTGAGAAAATGTAGATGTCGGGCTCTTTGCCGTCGCCTACGGGCTTTGAATCCTTGTACATCTTAACGTACTCGTCAGACATATACTGGAAGTTGAGCATCCAGGAGTACATAATGTTTTCTTCGCCCTCGGGAATGAGAAGGTGAACCTTAACCATAAATTCGGGGTCAAGACCTGCATAGCAGGTTGCGTGATACATTTTCTTGTAACGTGCGCTGTAGATAGCGTCCATAGCTACCTTGTCAAGAGCTTCGCAGTCAACGCCGGGCTCGCCTGCAATGCGGCGTGCAGCAGCATATCTGCCTGTGATTGCGCCGTCGTTGAAGAGAAGAACCTTTGCGTCCTTGTCAAGACCGAATTCTTCGCCTCTGTAAACGGGCATATCGGTAACGATTGTACCGGGTGAGTTCTTTGCAAGGTTGTATGCTTCCTTAAGTGTGTTTACGGGTACAACATTGTTGCCGTAGAATGCAGCTTCAATGATTGACCTTGTTTTTGAGAAACCGGGCTTGCCTTTGCCGATTTCGTTCAAAGGATAATAAGCTTTTGTTGACATAAAATCTACTCCTTATCTAATCTTTTATAATGTATAGTATCACATTTTCTAGATACAAGTGCATTATAACACTTGTAGTTTATTTTTTCAAGCTAAAATGCAATTATTCTTTTTAAATATTGCAAAATTTTCTTCCGAAAATTTCTATATGATAAACTTCAATATTATTTTGAATTTTTTTGACCTTTTTTCTTGCATTTTGCAAATGGATTTTACTTTTATTAGTGATATAATGAAAAGTACGGCTTAAAAATCGATGAAAAATAGACATTACTTGACTTTTGTGCATTTTTTCTTCATAGATTTGCCTCAATATCCGATTTGACGAAATTGCTTTAAAGTGCTAAAATATGGTTATTAAAAATGTGAGGTACAACGTTATGGGTAAAAAAGCGGTTTCCCTATTAATGTGCGTTTTTTGTGCGGTGTTTATGCTTTGCGGCTGCGGTGAGAATAAAAATTCTGAGATTGTAGGTGAGTGGGTTCCCACAACGGCTAAGCTCAACGGCTCAACGATTAAATATGACGAGCTTGGAATTGAAAAGGAAAAGTTCGGGTTTGTCTTTACCGACGACGGGAAGTGTACTGCAACGCTTGCGGGAATAAGCGACGAAAGCTCGTACACCTTTAACGGAACGTCGGTTGATATTCAGATAAACGGCGAGGATTATAAGCTTGACTACGAAAAAGGCAACCTCACCTTGTCGCTGAACTACGGCGGAAATTACACGTCCTTTACATTTACTAAGGTAAAATAATTCAATTCGGAATTCGGAATTTCGGGTTGCAGGAAAATTTGAATAATATTACTATAACAACGGAGTCAGAAAAGACTCCGTTTTTGTTTGCTGTCATTTATGCGGAAAATAATTGAAAAACGGCAGATTATGTGGTATACTAAAAAAGTATAATTTTTTATTTTGGAGAGTGAACGCAATGTCTGACAAAACTGTCCGCACAAGATATGCTCCCAGTCCTACGGGATTTATGCACGTGGGCAACCTGAGAACGGCTCTTTACGAGTACCTTGTTGCAAAATCGCAGAACGGAAAATTTGTTTTGAGAATTGAGGACACCGACCGTGAACGCCTTGTTGAGGGTGCGGTTGACGTCATTTACAATACACTTAAGCTTGCAGGACTCAAGCACGACGAAGGTCCTGACGTCGGCGGTGATTTCGGTCCGTATGTGCAGTCCGAGAGAAAGGGAATGTACCTGCCGTATGCAGAACAGCTCATCAAAGAGGGCAAGGCTTACCGCTGTTTCTGTTCAAAGGAGCGACTTGAAAAGCTCCAGAACGACAATATCGGAGGCGGTTATGACCGTCACTGCCGTGACTTGCCGCAGGAGGAAATTGACAGACTGCTTGCTGAGGGCGTACCGTATGTTATCCGTCAGAAGATGCCGATTGAGGGCAGTACAACCTTTGTTGACGCAGTTTTCGGCGAGATTACCGTTGACAATTCAGAGTTGCAGGACCAGATTTTAATAAAAACCGACGGTTATCCGACCTATAATTTTGCAAACGTAATTGACGACCACACGATGGGAATTACTCACGTTGTACGTGGCTGTGAGTATTTAAGCTCCACCCCGAAGTACAACCTTCTTTACGAGGCTTTCGGCTGGGAAATCCCTACCTATATTCATCTTCCGCTCATTATGGGCAAGGACGAGGACGGCAATGTTTCAAAGCTGTCAAAGCGTCACGGTGCAACAGGCTTTTACGATTTGATTGACGAGGGTTATCTGCCCGAGGCTATCATCAACTATATTGCACTTCTTGGCTGGTGTCCGAAGGATAATCAGGAGATTTTCACGCTTTCGGAGCTTGAAAAGGAATTTGACATCAGCGGAATCAGCAAGTCACCGTCGGTATTTGACTATGACAAGCTGTCGTGGTTCAACGGCGAGTACATCAAGGCTATGACTCCCGAGCAGTTTACTGAGGTTGCTATGCCGTACTATAAAAAGGTATTCGGCGACAGGGAGATGCCGTATTTAAAATTTGCCGAGATTTTGCAGAAGCGTACAACTCAGCTTACGCAGATTCCCGAAATGCTCGACTTTTTTGTCGAGCTTCCCGAATACGGCAAGGAGCTTTTTGTGAACAAAAAGAGCAAAACAAACCTTGAAAACGCTCCCGTAGTTCTCAAAGAGGCTTACGAAAGACTGAAGGCTCTGCCTGAGTGGACGGCTGACGCAATTCACGACTGCCTTATCAATATGGCTGTTGAAAAAGAGCTGAAAAACGGCACCGTTATGTGGCCTGTACGAATTGCGGCGGCAGGCAAGACGGTTACTCCCGGCGGCGCAATTGAGATTTTAGACATTCTGGGCAGAGATGAGTCGCTGAAAAGACTTGAAAAGGGACTTGAAATTTTAGCTAAATAAATATTTTAGTGTGAAGTGTGGAGAGTGGAGTGTGGAGTTGAGGGTCGCTACGCTCCGAATTTGTAATAGTGCGTGTAGTGCTGAAATGTTTATTTTTTTTGATGAGTTTATATAACGGCAACGTTTCGGGACGTCATGGATGCCGTCCCCTACGAATTAAAATTCAAACATTTCCTCTATTTCCGTAGGGGACGGCTTCCCAGACGTCCCGTTTCACAAATTGTATTGCAATTTGTGAAATATGGCGAACACACTCCACACTTAAATTTTTGCAGGAAGGACAGTTTTTATGGCTGAAGAAATTAAAAATATTGAAAATGAAGAGGTTATGCAGAACAACTTCATTCACGATTTTATAAATGAGGACATAGCCGAAAACGGCAGATTTGAGGGTAAAAAGGTTCATACACGCTTTCCTCCCGAGCCTAACGGCTATCTGCATATCGGCCACGCAAAGGCTATCTGCATTGACTTTGGCACGGCTGAAAAGTTCGGCGGAATCTGTAACCTCCGTATGGACGACACCAACCCCACCAAAGAGGACGTTGAGTATGTTGACGCAATCAAGGAGGACATAAAGTGGCTCGGCTTTGACTGGGACGACAGATTTTACTATGCGTCCGAGTATTTTGAGCAGATGTACGAGTATGCAGTTGAGCTGATTAAAAAGGGACTTGCCTACGTCTGCGAGCTTACTCCCGAGCAGGTGAGAGAGTACAGAGGTGATACGCAGACTCCTGCAAAGAGTCCGTACCGTGACCGTCCTGTTGAAGAAAGTCTTGACCTTTTTGAACGTATGAAAAACGGTGAATTTGAGGACGGCAAGATGACCTTGCGTGCGAAGATTGATTTGGCTTCGGGCAACTTCAATATGCGTGACCCTGTTATTTACAGAATTAACCGTCTGCATCACCACAGAACGGGCGACAAGTGGTGCATTTATCCGATGTACGACTTTGCACACCCGATTGAGGACGCAATCGAGGGCATAACTCACAGCCTTTGCTCGCTTGAATTTGAGGCTCACCGTCCGCTTTATGACTGGGTAATCAACAATATTTCCGCACCCTGCAAGCCCCGTCAGATTGAGTTTGCAAGACTCGGAATCAACAACACGGTTATGTCAAAGCGCAAGCTGCGTGAGCTTGTTGAAAAGAATTATGTTGACGGCTGGGACGACCCGAGAATGCCTACGCTCTGCGGACTTCGCAGACGTGGATATACACCGAAGGCAATCCGCTCGTTTATTGACCAGATAGGCGTTTCAAAGGTAAATTCGATTGTTGAGTACAGCTTTTTGGAACACTGCCTGCGTGACGACCTGAATGAAACAGCACAGCGTGTTATGTGCGTAATTCACCCGATTAAGCTTGTGCTTACAAATTATCCCGAAGGTAAGAGTGAGGAATTTGAGGTTGAGAACAACCCCAACCGCCCCGAGGACGGCACACGCACAGTTACGTTTTCAAGAGAAAGCTACATTGAAGCCGAGGACTTTATGGAGGAGCCGATTAAGAAGTATCAGCGACTTTATCCCGGCAACGAGGTGCGACTGAAGGGAACGTACATTGTAAAGTGCACGGGCTGTAAAAAGGACGAAAACGGCAATGTCGTTGAGGTTTATGCTGAGTACGACCCCGAAACAAGGGGCGGCAACACACCTGACGGCAGAAAGGTGAGAGGTACAATCCACTGGGTTGACGCTAATAATTGCGCCGATGCAGAGGTAAGGCTCTACGATAACCTCTTTACCGTTCCTGACCCCGACGTGGGCGACAGGAATTTCCTCGACTACCTCAACCCGAATTCGCTTGAGGTTCTCAAAAACTGCAAGGCTGAAAAGAGCCTTGAAAGTGCCGAAGCACCGCAGAGCTTCCAGTTTATGCGACTCGGCTACTTCTGCGTTGACAACAAGGACAGTTCAAAGGAACACCTTGTGTTTAACAGAAGCGTAAGCCTTAAAGACGGTTTCAGGAAGAAATAAATGCAAATAAAAAGCCTTTGCAAATTCCGCAAAGGCTTGACATAGGCTGTAAATGTGTTATAATTAAGTCAGAAAGAGGGTACTGTGCAAGCGGTTACTCTATCTTGGTATTTGAAACACCGTTAGATTGGAGTCTCGGCGGTGTTTCTTTTTATGTAAAAAATTGTAGGGAACAACCCCTGTGTTGTTCCTATAAGGTTAGATGAATTTCCATAAGGAACGACACAGGGGTCGTTCCCTACATTATATACATCGTTTTATTTCGTCAATAATTTGATATATATACCCAAGGTGTAGCCGTTCGGCTATACCTTGTTTCATTTTGTACTTTATTATTCTGAAAATAAATGCTATAATGATTGCATTATAATTGTTAATTTTTAATTGTAAATTGATAATTGAATTCGGGTGATGTTATGAAAAATGTTCTGATTACGGGCGGTTCGGGCGGTATAGGCACTGCACTCTGCGTTGCGTTTGCGCAGGCAGGCTGTAATGTTGCCGTTCATTGCCACGAAAATAAAAATTCAGCGCAGAATCTTGCGAAAATCCTCTGCGAAAGCTACGGCGTAGGTGCGCTTGCGGTGCAGGCTGACGTGTCGGACAGGCAGTCGGTAAACGAAATGTTTGACGCTATTGATAACACTATGGGCAGTATTGACGTGCTTGTGAACAACTCGGGAATTGCTCAGCAGAAGCTGTTTACCGATATTACGGCTGAGGACTGGAAAGCTATGCTCGGCGTAAACCTTGACGGAGTTTTCAACTGCACACAGGAGGTTCTGAAAAGATATATGATAAAAAACCACAGCGGAGTGATTCTGAATATCAGCTCAATGTGGGGACAGGTCGGTGCTTCCTGCGAGGTGCACTACAGCGCCGCAAAGGCAGGCGTAATCGGACTTACAAAGGCACTTGCAAAGGAGGTCGGTTTGTCGGGCGTGAGGGTGAACTGTATTTGTCCCGGAGTTGTTATGACCGATATGATGAAGTCATTTGACGAGCAGACCGTAAACGAGCTGAAAGAGGAAACGGCGCTTAATGCCCTCGGAACGCCGAAGGATATTGCAGATGCGGCGGTGTTTTTGTGCAGTGACAAGGCAAAATTCATTACGGGGCAGATACTCGGCGTAAACGGAGGATTTGTGATTTAGTGTGGAGTTAATGACTCTGAATAATAAATGTAGGGAACAAGCCCTGTCTTGTTCCTAAAGGTTCATATGTTGCCTTTAGGAACGATACGGGGTTCGTTCCCTACATTTTTTAGCTTAACTTTATTTTTAAAATTCTTAATTATTCAACCTTGGGAAGTGTGTCAAAGCTCTTCTGAAGTTCCTCGTCGGTGGGAATGTAGTCGGTCATTGCGCCGTCGTTGAACTTCTCGTAAGCCATCATATCAAAGTAGCCTGTGCCTGTAAGACCGAAGAGGATTGTCTTTTCTTCGCCTGTTTCCTTGCACTTGAGAGCCTCGTCAATTGCAACTCTGATTGCGTGACTGCTTTCGGGAGCAGGTAAAATACCCTCAACTCTTGCAAATTGCTCTGCAGCGGCAAATACGGAAGTCTGTTCAACAGAGGTTGCTTCCATAAGTCCGTCGTGGTAGAGCTGTGAAAGAGTCGAACTCATACCGTGATAGCGGAGTCCGCCAGCGTGGTTTGCAGAGGGAATGAAGTTGCTGCCGAGTGTGTACATCTTTGCAAGAGGACATACCATACCTGTGTCGCAGAAGTCATAAGCAAACTTACCTCTTGTTAAGCTCGGGCAGGAAGCAGGCTCTACTGCAATAATTCTGTAGTCAGCCTCACCTCTGAGCTTTTCACCCATAAACGGAGAGATAAGTCCGCCGAGGTTTGAACCGCCGCCTGCACAGCCGATAATGATGTCAGGCTTTACGCCGTACTTGTCAAGAGCCGCCTTTGATTCAAGACCGATAACCGACTGGTGAAGAAGAACCTGATTTAATACACTGCCGAGAACATAGCGGTAGCCCTCGGTTGTTGTTGCGGCTTCAACTGCCTCGGAAATTGCACAGCCAAGACTGCCTGTTGTGCCGGGGTGAGCCTCAAGAATCTTCTTGCCGATTTCTGTTGTCATTGAGGGAGAGGGAGTAACGCTTGCGCCGTATGTTCTCATAACCTCACGTCTGAAAGGCTTTTGCTCGTAGGAAACCTTTACCATAAACACCTTGCAGTCAAGTCCGAAGTATGAGCAAGCCATTGAAAGAGCTGTGCCCCACTGACCTGCGCCTGTTTCGGTTGTAACGCCCTTTAAGCCCTGTTTCTTTGCGTAATATGCCTGAGCAATTGCGCTGTTGAGCTTGTGGCTTCCGCTTGTGTTGTTGCCCTCAAATTTGTAGTAGATTTTAGCGGGCGTATCGAGTGCCTTTTCAAGGAAGTATGCACGGATAAGCGGAGAGGGACGGTACATCTTATAGAAATTCTGGATTTCCTCGGGAATGTCGATGTAGGCGTCTGTGTCGTTAAGCTCCTGCGCAACAAGCTCCTCGCAGAATACGGGGTAAAGCTCCTCTGCCTTCATCGGCTGAAGCGTAGCAGGATTGAGGAGCGGAGCAGGCTTGTTTTTCATATCTGCCCTTACATTATACCACTGTGACGGGATTTCCTTTTCATCAAGGTAGATTTTGTAAGGGATTTTGTTTTCTGCCATTTTTATGACCTCCAATATATTGTATTTTTCTTACCAAAACATTTTATCGGTTTAAATCAATAACTTGCTTTTGTTGTATTATACCATAAAAAATATGCCTTGTCACGCTATTTTGTAAAATACTTTATTTCAATACAAAATCTATATTTTATTTTACTTTTATTTTACAATCGGGGCGTTCTGCTTTTTACAAAACGCAAATAAACTATAGCTGTACGATGAAGTACAGAAAGCAACAGCAACGTTTTCATCTGTAGGGAACAACCCCTGTGTTGTTCCTCACCGTAGACGGGGGTGTTGCTCCAGGAACGACACAGGGGTCGTTCCCTACGAATAGTTTATAAAGTTTGAAAACATTATTTTAAGGAGAAAAGAAAATGAAAAAGGTATTAAGCAAAATTACGGCAATTACAGTAATGAGCGCTCTTGCAGTTACGGCATTCGCAGGCTGCGGCGGAAACTCATCATCAAACTCATCAGAAACATCAGGTGCAGCTGCAACATCGGCTGAAAGCGCAGCATTTGACACAAGCAAAACAATTGCAGTTGTTACAAGAGAAGAAGGCTCAGGCACAAGAGACGCTTTCACAGAGCTTACAGGCGTTCTTGTAAAGGACGGCGACACAAAGACAGATAACACAACTTCATCTGCCGTTACAATCAACAGCACAGAGGCTGTTATCACAAACGTAAAGGACAACGATTCAGCAATCGGCTATATTTCACTCGGTTCTTTAAATGACACAGTAAAGGCTCTTAAGGTCGGCTCGGTTGAGGCTACAGCAGAGAACGTAAAATCAGGCGATTATGTAATCAGCCGTCCGTTCAACATTGCATACAAGGGTGAGTTGAGCGAGGTTGCACAGGACTTTGTTGACTACATATTAAGCGCTGACGGTCAGGCTGTTGTATCGGACGAGGGTTACGTTGCTGTTACCGAGAACGAGGCTTACAACGGCAAAAAGCCTGAGGGTAAAATCAGCGTTGCAGGTTCATCTTCGGTATCTCCCGTAATGGAAAAGCTTGCTGAGGCTTATCAGAAGGTTAACACAAACGCAAAGGTTGAAATTCAGACTTCCGACTCATCAGCAGGTATGCAGGCTGCAATGGAAGGCACCTGCGACATCGGTATGGCTTCACGTGAATTAAAGGACGAAGAAGCAAGCGAGCTTAAGTCAACAACAATCGCTAAGGACGGTATCGCAATCATCGTAAACAAAGCAAACACTTGCGACGACCTCACTGTTGACCAAATTAAATCAATCTACACAGGCGAAACTACTGTATGGAGTGACGTAATTAAATGAGATTGAAAACGTTCAGAGAAAGGGCTATGCAGGGAGTTTTCTTCCTGACAGCCCTTGCGAGCATTGCTGCGGTTGCAGTAATCTGTGTTTTCCTGTTTATTAACGGTGTGCCTGCGATGGCTGAAATCGGTTTTTTTGATTTTATCGGAGGTCAGAAGTGGGCACCTACAAATGTTCCTGCAAGCTACGGCATATTTGATATGATTGTGGCAAGCGTTTACGTTACGGCGGGAGCTATCGTAATCGGAGTTCCGATTGGTATTCTGACGGCAGTTTTCCTTGCAAGATTCTGCCCGAAGCCCTTATATAAAATCCTAAAGCCTGCTACCGAATTGCTTGCAGGAATTCCCTCTATCGTTTACGGTTTCTTCGGTCTTATGGTAGTAGTTCCGTTTATCCGTGACAACTTCGGCGGCTTCGGCTCAAGCTGGCTTGCGGCGTCAATCGTACTCGGCATTATGATTCTTCCCACTATCATAGGCGTTTCCGAGTCGGCGATAAGAGCAGTGCCCGAAAGCTATTATGAAGGTGCGCTCGCACTCGGAGCTACAAAGGAAAGAAGCGTTTTCAAGACTATTCTTCCTGCGTCAAAGTCAGGTGTGCTTGCGGCTGTTGTTCTCGGTATAGGCAGAGCGCTCGGTGAAACAATGGCGGTTGTGCTTATTGCAGGAAATCAGGTTCAGATTCCCACAAGGCTTACCGACGGACTAAGAACACTGACTGCAAATATCGTGCTTGAAATGGGATATTCAACAGGTCTGCACCGTCAGGCACTTATTGCAACAGGCGTAGTGCTGTTTGTGTTTATCCTGCTGATTACGCTTTCAATGCAGGCTATAAAGAGTAGGAGTGAAAAGCATGGCTGATAATAATACTTCGGCGGTGATTGACGAGATTAAGCCGATTAACAAGGTAACCTTTAAACAGCGTATGATTTCGTACAAAAGAAAACCTCTCTCCCTTGTTATGCTTTTGCTGGTTGCTCTGGCGGCTGTGCTTTCTGCGGCGGCGCTTGTTTTCATTATAGTATATGTGCTTGTCCGTGGAATACCCAACCTCACTCCCGAGCTTTTTGCTCTTACATATAACAGCGACAACGTTTCGTGTATGCCGTCAATCATCAACACGATTGTGCTGACGCTTCTGACTCTTTTAATAGCTGTTCCGTTCGGTATCGGTGCGGCAATTTACCTTGCCGAGTATGCAAAAAAGGGCAACAGACTTGTAAAGGTTATCCGCACAATGGCTGAAACCCTCGCAGGTATTCCGTCAATCGTTTACGGACTTTTCGGTATGCTGTTCTTTGTTTATGCGCTTAACTGGGGCTATTCATTGCTTGCAGGTGCGTTTACCCTTGCAATTATGGTTCTGCCTACTATTATGCGTACAACCGAGGAGGCACTTCTCACCGTTCCCGACTCATACAGAGAGGGAAGCTACGGCTTGGGTGCAGGAAAGCTCAGGACGATTGTAAGGATTATTCTTCCGAGCGCAATGCCCGGTATCCTTGCCGGTGTTATTCTTGCAGTCGGCAGAATTGTCGGTGAAACGGCGGCTCTGATTTACACCTACGGCTCTGCAACAGGCTATGCAACAGGACTGCTCAATTCGGGACGTTCACTTGCCGTGCATATGTATGTCCTTACAAACGAGGGACTTCACACCGACCAGGCTTGGGGAACGGCCGTTGTTCTGCTTGTGCTTGTGTTCGGAATCAACACTCTTTCGGCATTTATAGCAAAGAAACTGGGGACTAAGAAAGGATAATCTTAACAGATGGATAAGTTTACTATAGATAATATGAATCTTTATTACGGCAAGTTTCACGCTTTAAAGGACGTGACTTTGCATATGCCGAAAAATAAGATTACTGCTTTTATCGGACCGTCGGGATGCGGCAAGTCAACTCTGCTCAAGTCGCTCAACAGAATGAATGACCTTGTTGAGGGCTGTAAGATTACGGGTGATATACGACTTGACGGAACGGATATTTACGGCGATATGGATATAAACGTACTGCGCAAAAGGGTAGGTATGGTTTTTCAGAAGGCTAATCCGTTCCCTATGAGCGTGTATGACAATATCGCTTTCGGTCCGAGAACTCACGGAATAAAGAAAAAGAGCGAGCTTGACCAGATTGTTGAGCAGTCGTTAAGAGACGCCGCAATCTGGGATGAGCTTAAGGACAGACTTAAAAAGAGTGCACTCGGTCTTTCGGGCGGTCAGCAGCAGCGACTCTGCATTGCAAGAGCGCTTGCGGTAAAGCCTGAGGTTCTGCTTATGGACGAGGCAACCTCTGCTCTTGACCCGATTTCTACGGGCAAGATAGAGGAGCTTTGCCTTAAACTCAAGGACGAATACACAATAATTATGGTTACTCACAATATGCAGCAGGCGTTGCGTATTTCCGACAATACTGCGTTTTTCCTGCTCGGCGAAATGGTTGAGTACAACAGCACAGACGCTGTATTTTCATCTCCGCAGGATAAGCGTACTGAAGAATACATTACGGGAAGGTTCGGCTAATGAGAGAATACTTTGACATTGAACTTGCAAATCTTAACAATCAGCTTATCGGTATGGGAACTCTTGTTGAGAGTGCGATTAGAAATGCCGTTGAAATTATTGCAAACAACAGCAGTGAGCTTCTGGAAAAGGCAAGAGAGCAGGAGGAGCTGATTAATACCTCCGAGAGAAAAATTCAGAATCACTGCATAAGACTTTTGCTCCATCAGGCTCCTGTTGCACACGATTTGCGTGAGGTTTCTTCTGCGCTCAAAATGATTACCGACCTTGAAAGAATCGGAGATCAGGCTATAGACATTGCCGAGGTTTCACAGTACATCAAAAGCAGAAATAACGTTATTAACGTAACGCATATTGACGAGATGGCTGCTCAGGCTTCAAAAATGGTTACGCTTGCGATTGACGCATTTGTAAAGAAGGATGTTGAACTTGCAAAGAAAGTCAGCAAAAACGATGACGTAATTGACGAGCTGTTTGACAAGGTCAAGAAAGAAACGGTTGAGATAATTCAACGTGACAAGGCACTCGGCGAAGAGGCAATTGATTTGATGATGATTGCAAAGTACCTTGAAAGAATCGGCGACCACGCTGTTAATATTGCAGAGTGGGTTGCATTTTCTATTACGGGAAGCAGAGAACTTTGAGTTTAATTCGAAATTCGGAATTAATTGCTATGAAATTTATGCGTTATGGCGAACACAGTTCGCCGCTACACTTTCTACTACACTCTTAATTAATTTCTCTTATTTACATTTTGTGCGGCTGTGGTATAATATAGATAACAAAGCGAAACAGGAGTCAATAAAATGCTTATTTATATTGTTGAAGACGATACTGATATAAGGGAGCTTGAAACCTATGCGCTGAAAAACAGCGGTTATGAGGTGAAGAGCTTTGCCGAAAGCAAAAGCTTTTTCAAGGCTTGTACAACACAGATACCACAGCTTGTAATTCTTGACGTAATGCTTCCCGATTTTGACGGACTTTCGGTGCTTGAAAAGCTAAGACAGGACGCTGTTACAAAGTCTGTTCCCGTAATCCTTGTTACGGCAAAGGGCAGTGAAATGGATAAGGTAAAAGGTCTTGATATGGGTGCCGACGACTACATTACAAAGCCGTTTTCGGTGCTTGAGCTTATTTCAAGAGTACGTGCTATTCTGAGAAGATGCTCCGTTGAAAACAAGCTTGACGTTATCACGCTCGGCGGAATTGTGTTTGACGATTCAAAGCACACCGTTACAAGCGACGGCGAGCCGTGTACGCTTACATACAAGGAATACGAGCTTTTAAAATACCTGCTCAAAAACAAGGGTATGGCTCTTACACGTGAAAATATTATTCTCAACGTCTGGGGCTACGACTTTGAGGGCGAGAGCAGAACGGTTGATATGCACATCACTACACTTCGCCAAAAGCTCGGAAACTGCGGTAACCTTATCAAAACCGTTCGAAACGTCGGCTACAAGGCGGGTGAGTAATCTGATGAAACTGCGCAAAAAACTGCTCAAAAGATTTGCCGTTGTAGCGACGGCTTCAATATTACTCACGGCTGTTTTTATGACAGCCGCTTTTTGGTTTGTGTTCTCAAGGCAGGAGTCGTCAGACCTTGCTATGCTGGCGCAGACCATTGCCAAAACATATAATATTGATAACGTAAAATCCCTTGAAAATATAATTGCAGATGAAGATGTGCGTATTACACTTATCGCACCCGACGGCAATGTGCTTTATGACAGCAAAAGCGATTCTTCATCTTTGCCGAATCACAATGACCGTCCCGAATTTAAAGAGGCAATTGAAAAGGGAATAGGCTCAAGCAGCCGAATGTCATCAACCTTAAACAGCAACACCTATTACTATGCTATCAAGACCGACGACGGAAACGTTTTGCGTGTGGCTAAAACCTACGGCAGTATAATAAGCGTTTTCCTGAAAATTCTGCCTGTGATTATTATTATTGTCCTGATTGTTTTTGTAATCTGTATCGCTCTGTCAAGGAGAGCTACGAGAAAGATTATTGAGCCGATTGAAAAAATGTCGGAAAATCTTGAAAGCACACCGTATGAGGAGCTTGTTCCGCTTGCCGAAACAATCAACAATCAGCAAAAGGAAATCCGCAAGCAGATGCGCAAGCTGCAGCTTGAAAAAGACAAAATTGCTACGCTGATTGAGAATATGTCCGAGGGATTTATTCTGATTGATATGGATAAAAATGTGCTGATGAGCAATAACTCCGCAACAAAGCTTATCGGTGCCGACAAAGGAGAAGCGGCAGGAAAGAGCCTGCTTGCCTATTCACGCAATGAAACGGTTATCGAGTGCGTTGACAGTGCGCTTGAGGGTGAGGGAAAAAGCGGAGATATGACGATAAACGGCAGGGTGCTCCAGATTATCACAAACCCTGTGTATTCTAACAACAAGCAAAACGGCGTTATCTGCATTATCATTGACGTTTCGGCAAAGAAAAAGGCTGAAAAAATGCGCCGTGAATTTACCGCCAACGTTACCCACGAGCTGAAAACTCCGCTTACTTCAATTTCGGGATATGCCGAGATTATCGCAAGCGGTCTTGCACGTCTCGACGACGTTCAGGGCTTTGCAGGAAAAATTCACAAGGAATCGGGCAGACTGCTTTCGCTTATCGGAGATATTATGAAGCTTTCTCAGCTTGACGAGAGCTTGTCCGAGGAGGAATTTACTTCTGTTGACCTTTCGGGTGTTGCCTATGAGGTTGCGGAGGATTTGCGCTCAAATGCTGAAAAACACGACGTTACAATTTCGGTTGAGGCTGAAAAGTCGGTAATTAAAGGAAACCGCAATCAGCTTTACGAGCTTATTTACAACCTCTGCGACAATGCGATAAGATACAACCGACCGAACGGAAAGGTTAAAATCAAGGTTGAGGATACGGGTGAAAACTCGATAATCAAGGTGTCCGATACGGGAATCGGAATTCCCGAAAAGCACCACAAGAGGATTTTTGAACGATTTTACCGTGTTGACAAGAGCCGTTCAAAGGAAACAGGCGGTACGGGACTCGGACTTGCAATTGTCAAGCACATCACCGAACGTCACGGCGGAAGCGTTACCGTAGAAAGCAACGAAAACGGAACAACGTTTACGGTTAAATTTTAATTTTATGGGCGGTTTAATATGACCGCCCTGTTTTATTTTAAAACCTCATACAAAACATTTCCGAGCAGCTCGCCTGTATATACCGCCTCGTCAATTGAGTTTGCCTCTGCACCTACTTCAATCAGCAGTGAGCCGTCGCAGACATACTCGTTGTAGGCAAAGTAATCAAAGCTTATAGGGCGTGTCATTCCGGGGTACATTTTCTCGGCTGTGTTCTGAATTTTCAGAGCAAAATTAAGATTGTTCTGCCAGTTTTCAAAGCCCCTCTCTCCGTCGGTATCGCAACCCGACAGAATCATAATCTGTGCACCCTTTCTGCCGTTGTACTCAAAAACAGGCTTTACCTTACATTCATCGGTGCCGAGTGCGTCACGGTGAATATCAAGCACAACCTTGATGTCCTTGTAATCATTCATATCGCTTTGCACCGTCTGAACGCTCCTGTCGTAGGAGCCGTTGTAGGTGGAGTCGTGAACGGTTTTGTCGTGAAGCGTTTTTATACCCTTGCTTTCAAGGACGTTTGCGATAGCCTCACCTACGGCTACTACGTTAAAATCATTATTCTGCGTGCGTGAATAAAAGCTATCATAAAAGTAGTCCACGTCCTCATCCATATACGCCTCGCTTGTGTGAGTGTGGTAAATCAAAACCTGCGGTGAGTCTGTGTTCTTCTTTACGCTGAACGTGAGCTTGTCGCTTAGTATTGCCGCAAAGTCAAGGTCAAGCCCTGTTTTGTTTTTTATGTAGCAGTTACTGACCTCGGTTGCACCGCCTGAAATATTCTTTTCCTCTATACTGTATTTTTCTTCTCCCTCGTGCTTTGCAAAGGAGTCGTAATATCCCGACTTGTCACGTTCTTTTTCGCTCGATTTTTCGGCGGTTTTGGTTTCGGAAACGGTTGTGGGTTGGGTAGTTTCCTGCTTGGTTTCATCTTTTTCGTCCTGATTGCTGTTTTCGGAAATATATTGCCCGTCCGTAAGCGTAAAAGCCGCCGCAAGAACGGCTGAATCCTCAGTGGTAAAACATTCGGGCAGTCGGCGAAAAACGCAGAAAACAGCCGTAAGCAGCAGTGCAAAGGACACTGATGCTTTTAAAAGCTTAACTAATTTTCCTTGCTTTTTCAAAAAATCACCCGCTTTATAAATTTATATGCGGGTGATTTTTTTGTATTCCATACAACTATGATACAATTTTATGGTATAATAAACCATAATTTGCGGCGAAGCCGCCGCAGGCAAATCGAGTGGAAAAATCGGATATTTAGGAAATAACGGTTGCCCGAATTATAGATTGATATATAGGTAACGATTTTTATGAGCGACGAGGGCGTCGCTCGCTACAGTTATAAAATAAACGTTTCCTCTATAGCCGTAGGGGACGGCATCCTTGACGTCCCTATGTATAAATTGTGAAACAATTTATACATTATGGCGAACACAGTTCGCCGCTACAATTGAAAAATATGCGTGTCGAGGCACTCGACAAATTCTGGTTTAGCGTACTAAGATAGATAAATATGATAAATTAAGTACAGCAGGGGGTTGATGAGATGACAAAAATTCTTATTGTTGAGGACGAGGAGCATATTTCAAACTTAATTGCAATGGCGCTTTCACCGTTCGGATATATCTGCGAAACGGCAGGCGACGGTGAAAAGGGTGCTGATATGATTGAACAGAACAGGTATGATTTGATTTTGCTTGACGTTATGCTTCCGAAAATTGACGGCTTTGAGCTTATTGAATACATTGAAAACTACAACACGCCCGTAATCTTCATCACAGCAAAAAACAGCGTTGCCGACAAGGTCAGAGGTTTAAAGCTCGGTGCTGACGATTACATAACAAAGCCGTTTGACGTTGCGGAACTGCAGGCGAGGGTTGAAACTGTACTGCGCAGGTACAACAAGGCGTCGCAGATTATTAAATCGGGCAATATCACAATTGACACAAGCTCTCGGATTGTTAAGAAAAACGGTGAGGTTGTGGAGCTTACACTAAAGGAATACGAGCTTTTGCTGTTGTTCGTAAAGAATAAAAACATTGCGCTTTACCGTGAAACGATTTATGAGCAGGTTTGGCACGAGCCGTATATGGGCGACACGAGAACGGTTGATTTACACATTCAGAGGCTGAGGAAAAAGCTCGGACTCAAGGACAGTATTCAGTCTGTTTACAAGGTCGGTTACAGATACATTGAGGAGGAAAATAATTGAAATTTGCGTGGAAGATATTTTTCGTTTCATTCATTATGATTATCGTTTCCTTCGGAGTTGGCGGATTTTTGCTGATTAATGCTGTGTTTACAAGCACTCTTGAGGAAAAGACAAGCACCCTTGCCGACAACAACAGCTACATAACGCTTTCGCTGTACGCAACCTGTGCAAACGCTGACACAATGGGCTACGGCGAAAACTCCCTCGACTATATTATCAATAACTTTTTACAGCAGGTTTCGGGAAGCTCTGCCGATACAAAGGTGAAAATCGGCAATGCAACACAGCTTACCGAGTTTGACGACATTACGTTTATTACGGCAATTAAGAAAAATATGCATTCTCACCGAGTTGTGCAAAGCAAGGGCAGACACTGGTTTCAGGCGGTAAGTCATATTTCAATTTCAGGCCGTGATTTGTATGTTGAAACGCTTACAGACATAAGCGATATATACTCAAATCGTGACAATTATTGCGGAATTTTCAGAATTATTCTTTTGATTGTGGCGATGATTTCGTCGCTTGTGCTTGTTATATTTTCAAAATTTCTGACAAGACCGCTTGTAAGGCTTTCCGATGCGGCAAAGGAAATTGCAGGGGGCAATTTTTCAAAGCGTGTTGAAATGTCAAGCACAGGAGAGGTAAGAGAACTGTCGAAGAGCTTTAACACAATGGCGGAAAACATTGAAAGCTACACCGACAAGCTCAAAAAGGCGGCTCAGGACAGGGACGATTTTGTGGCAAACTTTACCCACGAGCTGAAAACTCCGCTGACCTCTGTTATCGGCTATGCCGATATGCTCAGAACCTATGAGCTTGACGCTGACAAACGCCGAGAATGTGCAGATTGCATTTACAGAGAGGGCAAAAGGCTTGAAAAGCTCTCGGCAAATCTGCTTGAAATTATCGTTATGGAAAACAGCGACATAAAATGCGTCGATATTAACACAGAACATCTGATAAAGGAGTTAAGGGGAAGTGTTGCGTTTCTGCTGAAAAAATACGGCGCAAAGCTTCATATAAAATACGAAAAAGCATTCATTTTTGCAGAGCAGTCACTTCTGAAAACACTTTTATATAATCTTATTGACAACGCCTGTAAGGCATCAAAAGAAGGTCAGGAGATTACTCTGCTCGGAAAAACCGGCGGTGACAGATACGGCTTTTCCGTTTCCGACTGCGGCAGAGGTATACCAAAGGACGAGCTTGAAAAAATAACTCAGCCGTTTTATATGGTTGACAAGTCACGCTCAAGAAAAATGGGCGGTGCAGGACTCGGACTTGCTCTTTGCAGTGAGATTGCACGATTGCACGGCTCAACGCTTACAATTGAAAGTGAAGAAAATGTCGGAACAACGGTGCGCTTTGACGTTGCAGTTTCAACAGCAGAAAAGGAGGAAAGCAATGAAAACTAAAATAAAATATATTTTATGCACCTTGCTTTCGGTTGTAATTACCTTTTCGATTGTTGCTTTGCCGTACTTTTATTACAGCGTGAACGATTCAAAGAAAACCGAGTCAGCACCCGAAAAGCTTGCAATCAACACAGACGTGAAAAACACAACTTCAATTAAACAGCTTTACGATTTGATACAATCGGGAAATGCAATCTGGATTGACGACAACGAGGATATATCTGATTTTACTCTGCTTCAGCTTGTTTACGGCGCACTACAGCCGCTGAAGGAGTCGCTTAAGGAGTCCGATTACGCAGTTTCGGCAATTGATTTGATTATGAACGATACGGAAAAAAAGCCTGTGCTTTATGAAAATGTGATAGTAAGCGGCGCTGTTGACGGCGTGCCTGTTTCGGCAAGGCTTATGAATGTTGTATTTTACGGCACTAATTTTACCGAGGCTCAGATAGTGTTTGACCGCAAAACCGACAAGGTGTATCAGCTGAATATTCTGGCGAACGGCGACATACCGAACTATGATTACGACAATGACGAAAATCCTTATTATGACGCAAACGACGACTATAATATTCTTTTGCCCGATATTGTAAATGCTCTGAACGAATATTACAGTTTGGATTTGAACGATAACAGCGTTTCGCTGTATATCAGTATACAGCCCGATTACTTTGCGTTTAATGTTTTCGGCGTTGATTATTACGAAATGCGAAATATAAAGAGCGATTTTGGTGATGCTATGATAGAGGAATAAAAGATACAATTAATATACAACTTTGAATGAAATGTGAAACAAGCCTTCCTTATAATTGAGTTACTCAATTTAAGGGAGGCTTGTTTTATGGATATGAATGAATACGAGCGTTTCTGTTCGGAAAATATAAACGGCAGCTTTACGCAGTCGTCCTGCTGGACAAGGGTTAAGGATAACTGGAGCAGTGAATATATTGTTGCAAAGGACAAAAACGGAAATACAATCGGCACAATGCTGATTTTAGTCAAGAAAATTCCGTTTCTCAAAACCGCTATGCTTTATGCACCGAGAGGTCCTGTCTGCGACTTTCACGACAGAAATGCGCTCAGGCTTATTTTTGAGCAGATAAAGCTGATTGCGAAAAAGCACAGGGCGTATACGCTCAAAATCGACCCGCTGATTGATGAAAACGACTTTGAAGCTATTGCAAATTTAAAGTCGCTCGGCTTTGCTTATCACGGCGAAAAGGTAGGATATGAGAATACGCAATGCAGAGAAAACTACAGAATTGAGCTTAACGGCAGAACGGCTGAGGAGGTTTTTCAGTCGTTCAAGCCGAAGTGGAGGTACAACATCAGGCTTGCCGAGAGAAAGGGCGTTGAGTGCAGATTCTGCGGAAAAGAATCGCTTGACGATTTTGACAGACTGATGAAACAGACGTCACTTCGTGACGGCTTTGATATGAGAACAAAGGAGTATTTTGCAAAAATTCTTGATGCGTTCGGGGAGAGTGCAGGACTTTGTATGTGCTATTACGATGAAATTCCTCTTTCGGGTGCGCTGTTTATTGACTATGCAGATACGGTAAGCTATGTTTACGGCTGTTCGTCGGACAATCTGCGCAACCTTATGCCGAATTACCTTATGCAGTGGAATATGATAAGGTATGCCGCCGACAGGGGCAGACGTGTGTATGACTTTTGCGGCGTGCCGTACTGGTATGACGAAACACACCGCAATTACGGAGTATACAGATTCAAACAGGGCTTTAACGGCGAGGTCAAAACATGGGCAGGAGAATTTGACTATACGTTTAAATCTGCAACAAATTTCTGCGCTGATTTGATGATGAAAGCAAGAAAATTCCTACTGTAATTACCTGCTCCGTACACGAACAATTTTGCGTAAGAATTCGCCTGCGTTGAACGGAATGAGCGGGTAAAGGTAGCTTTTGCCCGACAGCGTTCTGTTAAAGCAGATTAAAAGAAGATTGATTACAAACGCCGCAACAAAGCCCCATATATTGAAAATATACGTCAGCGAGAGCAAAAGTACACGGCAGAATTTAAGGCTGTAGCCAAGCTCGTAGTTCGGCTGTGTGTAGTTTGCCACCGTTACGAGCGCCATATAAAGTATTGCTTCCATACACACCCAACCCGACTCAACTGCAAATTCACTCAGCGCAATTGCTCCGATTATGCTTAAAGGCGTTGTAAGCGAATTCGGAGTGTTGAGTGCGGCAAGGCGCAAGCCGTCAATTCCGACTTCCATTAATATCAACTGCCAGAAAACAGGGAGATTTTGCGCCTCGTTAAGCAGAACAAATTTCAGAAAGTCGGGGCAGAATTGCGGGTTCTGCAACGCAAGCAACCACAAAGGAGTGATGAAAACCGACAACAGCGTTATGAAATATCGTGAAAGCTTGAGGTATGTTCCCACAACGGGCGAAAAGTAGTAATCGTCTGCCTCCTCAAGCACGTCAAAAATTGAGGTCGGCATAAGCAGAGCCGAAGGTGCGTTGTCAACGAGGATTACAATATTGCCCTCAAGTACGGCTGATGCGGCTGTGTCGGGACGTTCTGTGTGCTTTACCTTCGGAAACGGATTGTACCACACACGCTTGTAGAGTGCTTCAATAAGGCTTTGCTGATTCATAGTGAGTGACGGTGTTTTGATTGAATTGAGCTTTTTTGTAAGCTCCTTGAGGAATTTTTTATCCACCTTTGATTCCATATACAGAACGGCTACGTCGGTTTGTGAACGACTGCCAATTTTAAATGCCTGAACGGTCAAATCTGTGTCACGGATTCTGCGGCGGATAAGGGCGGTATTTAAAATCAGCGTTTCCACAAAGCCGTCGTGACTGCCACGCAGAACTTTGTCGTTGTCGGGTTCGCCTGTTTCACGCTGGGGATATGTTCGTGTGTCAAGCAGAATTGCCTTGTCAAAGCCTTCGACAATCAAAGCGGAAATTCCGCTTAGCACGTCGGTACAGATTTTCTTTAAGTTGGGGGAAACCTCCACCTCAACATATGGAACGGCACTTTTTGAAAAGTGCTCGGGAGAGGAAAAATTTTCTTCCTTTAAATTTTTATAGAAGTATTCGAGGATTTTTTCGGCTATGTCGTCCTTTAAAAATCCGTCAACAAAAAACATTGCGGCGTTTCTGCCGCCGATAAACAGGTCACGCTCTACGAGGTCAAAGCTCTTGTCGCTTCGCAGAGCGTTTTTTATTTGTGCAAGATTGTTTTTATAGCTTGAAGTAAGCATTTTTACCTCCGATTTTCGTAAAAATTTAAAATATTCAAAATTATTTTTGGAAAATTGCATTAAAATATGCAATTTTTTTATTTTTTACAGGGGTAAGTGAGAGGCATAAATAAATTTGATGATAACGCAAAGTCATTTTCAGGAACGACACTGGGGTCGTTCCTTACGTTGAAAAAGCGGTACATCAAAACCTCTCAAAAAACGGAGGTGACAAAAATAGAGAAAAAACTTACAAGCCGTGAGCGTGAATTTTGCAGTTGCTTTTTAAATACAGGCAGTTCCTCACTTGCGGCTCAGCGTGCAGGCTGGCTTAAAAATCCCGAACAGGCAGGCGAAAAGCTGCTTTGCCGAAAGGAGATTGCAGACGAGATTGAAGCCCTTGCACGTCAGCGTGAAAAGTCGCTTGCAAATATGGCGTCGGTCGGCTATCAGCGGCTTGCGTTCGGCAATATTTCCGACGCAGTTTCACTGCTTTATATGGAAAATCCGTCACGAGCCGACTTGAGCGAAATGGACTTGTTCCTTGTATCGGAGATTAAAAGACCGAAGGACGGTTCAATGGAAATCAAGTTTTTCGACAGGCTGAAGGCACTTGAAAAGCTTGAAAGCAAGCAGGAGGAAGAAAACGGCGTGCAGAGCCTTTTTGACGCAATAGACGAGGGCGCAAGGTCCGTCGGAAGTGATAAGGCTGAAGATTAAACCTTTTTCACAAAAACAGCTCAGGGTGCTTTCGTGGTGGAGCAAAAGCTCAGAGTACCGCAACTTTGACGCAATAATCTGCGACGGTGCCGTGCGAAGCGGCAAGACGTTCTGTATGGTGCTGTCGTTCATTATATGGAGCTTTTATTTCGGCGGCAACTCGGACTTTGCACTCTGCGGCAAGACAATCCGCTCTCTGCGGAGAAATATGGTTACTCCCGTAATTCCGCTTTTGCGCTCAATAGGCTTTGCGTGTGACGAGAAAATCACGCACAACATTCTCAACGTAAGCTACAGAGGGAGAAATATCAGGTTCTACCTTTTCGGGGGAAAAGACGAATCCTCTGCATCACTCATTCAGGGTATGACGCTTTCGGGCGTTATGTTTGACGAGGTTGCGCTTATGCCTCGCTCGTTTGTCGAGCAGGCTATGGCGAGGTGCTCGGTGTCAGGCTCAAAATTCTGGTTTAACTGCAACCCCGAATATCCCGAACACTGGTTTTACACCGAGTGGATTAAAAAGGCAAAGGACAAAAATGCGCTGTATCTGCACTTTACTATGGACGATAATCCTTCACTTTCAAAAGCGGTAAAGCAGAGGTACGAAAACCTTTATTCGGGCGTGTTTTACGAGAGGTTTGTCAAGGGCAGATGGGTTGCTGTTCACGGAGCCGTCTATCCGTTTATGGCTGACGAGGAAATGTACTGCGACGTGCCAAAGGGTGAATTTCAGAAGTATGCAATTTCGTGCGACTACGGTACGGTAAATCCCGCATCATTCGGCTTATGGGGCAGGCAGGACGATGTGTGGTACAGGATTGACGAATATTACTTTAATTCACGCTCAGAGGGGTTTCAGAAAACCGACGAGGAGCACTACAACGGGCTTTGCGCCCTTGCAGGCGACAGAAAAATTTCGCAGGTGGTTGTTGACCCGTCGGCGGCAAGCTTTATTGAGGTTATACGCCGTCACGGAAAGTTCAGGGTAACGCCTGCACAGAACAACGTTGTGAACGGAATACGCAGGGTGTCGCAGGCGTTGAAGGACGGCAGTATCAGAATTTGCAGAAACTGCAAGTCAACAAAGCGTGAATTTTCGCTTTACCGCTGGGACAGCAGAAAATCAGACGATTTGCCCGTAAAGGAAAACGACCACGCTATGGACGACATAAGATATTTTGTCACAACGGTGATTGACGGCGGCAGAAGTATGTTTGTTATCGCCGCCGAAAGACAGGAGGAATAGAAAGCTTTGAAGTTTGGCAGAAAAAATCGCAGGGAAAGCAGGAACGACTCCCTGCCCGTACAGACCGTCCCGAAGGACAGGCAGACAGGCTTTGAGCTGTTTCAGAAATACGAAACAGGGAGCAGGGCAGAGCGTGAGCTGTATTCGTCACTGCGTGAGGCTGTGCCGATTATCGACGCCGCCTTGTGGAAAATCGTGCGGCTTATCGGTAGATTTCAGATTAAGACGGGAAGCAAGGCTTGTCAGAAAACTGCCGATGATTTTATAAAAAACGTGAGAATAAACGGCTCGTCAACAGGTATGAACAATTTTATCTACAGCTATCTTGACTCGCTTTTGACCTACGGCGAGGCAGTCGGCGAGATGATACCGTACGCCGACGGAAGCGGAATATGCGCACTCTACAACGCAAGCCTTGACGATGTTGAAATCAGGGCGGATAAATCACCGCTTGATTTGGTGGTGTGTTGTAATAATTCGGGCGAGCTTTCGCCTGTTAAGAACAGACAGCTTGTGCTTGCAACATTGCTCAACCCAAAGCCGGGTACGGTTCACGGAACGTCAATTTTAAGCGGACTTCCGTTTGTAAGCTCAATTCTGCTTAAGATTTTCAAGTCGATTAAGACAAACTGGGAGAGAGTTGGTGATGTGCGCTTTGCCGTTACATACAACCCCGACTCAAACAGCACCTTCAGCGAGGACAGTGCAAGGCAGATTGCCGACGAGTGGAAAAAGGCTATGCGAAGCGACAGCGTGTGCGACTTTGTGTCGGTGGGTGATGTCAGCGTAAAGGTGATTGGTGCAGAAAGTCAGATGCCCGACTGCGAAATTCCCGTAAGGAGCATTCTTGAGCAGATACTTGCAAAACTCGGCATACCGCCGTTTCTTCTCGGACTTTCGTGGTCGAGTACAGAGAGAATGAGCGAACAGCAGGCCGACATTCTTACAAGCGAGCTTGAATATTACAGGGCGGTTATAGAGCCTGTGATTTCAAAGATAGTCACAATGCATTTAAGGCTTTGCGGATTTAACTGCGGATTTGAAATTGAGTGGGAGGATATTAATCTTCAGGATACTCTTGAACTTTCACAGGCAAGGTACAACAATGCCCGTGCAAGACAGATTGAAATAGAAAACGAAACGGAGGTAATTGATGAGTAAAAAAGGACTTAAAAAGGAGGCTGTCATCGGCTCTGTACAGGAAAACGAGCCGATTGCCGTCACTGACGAGGAGCTTGCGCTGATTAACAAATACACTCGCAGACAGCTTTCAAAGGACGAGGTCTATGTGTTTTCCGTCGTGCTCTGCGACAACGACATTGACCGTGACGGCGAACGCTTTACTGTTGAATCGCTGTTTGCGCTTGAAAAGCTCTTTGTCGGCAAGACAGGGATTTTTGACCACAATCCTACGGCAAAGAATCAGACTGCAAGAATTTTTACCTGTGCCGTTGAAGCTGTTGACGGCAGAAAAACGGCAACGGGAGATGATTATTTCAGGCTCAAGGCAAGGGCGTATCTGCCCGTCAGCGAAAAAAACAGCGACATTATTCTTGCGCTTGACAGCGGAATTATTAAGGAAGTCAGCGTAGGCTGTGCGGTTGAGGAGGTTTTGTGCAGCATTTGCGGAGAAAAATTAAACGCTTGCCCTCACAGAAAGGGAGAAACTTACGGCTCAAAGGTATGCTGCGGCGAGCTTATCAACCCGTATGACGCCTACGAATGGAGCTTTGTAGCCGTGCCGTCGCAAAAGGCGGCGGGAGTTACAAAGTCGGCTTATAAAAAAGGAGAGAAACCGGATATGGAAAGTATTTTAAAAAAGCTTGAAACAGGCACTGCGAGCCTGTCGGGAGAGGAAAGCAGAAAGCTTTTGTCCTACATAGACACGCTCAAGCAGTCGGCTAAGGACGGAATTTTTTACCGTGACAGCCTTACAAGCGACGTGCTGAGATTGTCGGCAACAGTTCAGCCCGAGATTTCAAGAGAAACAATGGAGAGCGTTGCAAAGACAATGACAGTGGCACAGCTCAAGGAATTTAAAACAGCCTTTGAGAAAAAGAAAAACGAAATGCTGACTGCTGTTCCACAGCTTTACAGCGAAAAAAATAAAAACAACACCGTTTCAAACGGTCAGTTCAGAATTTAACGGAGGTAAATAATATGAATGTAAACTTTAACGGCTACGGCGAAAACGTGGCAACTTTTATTGCAGACAGTGCGCTTACCGAAGCAGGCGTGCCTGTAAAAATCAGCGCAGACGGTACGGTGGCAAAATGCGCATCGGGCGACTTGTTCTGCGGAATCTGCTTAGGCGTTCGTGACGGCTACGCAACCGTTCAGCTTTCGGGCTATGTAAGAGTAAATACGTCTGCAAAGCTCGCACTTGGTTACACAAAAGTTGCGGCAGGCGCAAGCGGCAAGGTAGCCGCAAACGAGAGCGGCAGAGCATTGCTTGTAGTTGACTCAACAACTACAGACGCAGGAATTATTCTTTAATTTTAGGAGGAAAATATAATGGCAAATTTTGAAAATATTACAATCGAAAAAGGTATGTATCAGGGCAAGGGCAGTCTTACCGACGTGCTTGAAAAGCTTGACCCGTCGGAAAACTACGAGGGCACTTCGCTTGAGGGACTTGACGCATTTTCACGTCAGTTAAAGCGTTTTGATATCAAGGTGAGCGGCAGCGGAAGCGACTGCGTTGAAAAGTTCTTCCAGACCTCAAACTCAGCGGCTCTTTTCCCCGAATACGTGAGCAGAGCAGTAAGACAGGGTATGGAGCGTGCAGACATTCTACCGAACCTTGTTGCAACGGTTACGGACATTGACGGTATGGACTACCGCAGTATTGTGTCTGCACCGACAGAGGACGACAAGACTCTTAAGATTGTCGGCGAGGGTGCAGCGATTCCGCAGACTGTTGTAAAGACAAGGGAAAACCTTGTTAAGCTCCACAAGAGAGGCAGAATGCTTGTAGCGTCCTACGAGGCGTTAAGATTTCAGCGCCTTGACCTCTTTACGGTAACGCTTAACCAGATTGGCGCATATATTGCAAGAGCACAGCTCAAGGACGCAATTGACGTTCTTTTAAACGGCGACGGCAACTCAAATGCGGCTGAGGTTATCAGCGCAGGCACCGTCGGAAGCCTTGCGTACAGCGACATTCTAAAGCTCTGGTCGTCACTTTCACCCTATGAGCTTAACACAATCCTTGCACCTACTGCGGAAATGCAGAAGATTCTTGCACTTCCTCAGATGCAGGACTCAAACGCAGGTCTTGACTTTCAGGGTACGGGCAAGATGATTACACCGCTTGGTGCAACACTTCTTCACGCTCCCGAAATGACAGACGGAAAAATCATCGGTCTTGACAAGAATTGCGCTCTTGAAATGGTGCAGGCAGGCGGCGTTATGACCGACTACGACAAGCTCATTGACCGTCAGCTTGAACGTGCGGCTATCACCTGTACGGCAGGCTTTTCAAAAATCTTTACCGAATCGGCAAAGGCTCTTTCCTGCTAAGTGAGGTGATTGTTTGAACATTGCAAATGTTACTTCACGTTTTGCCCTGCTTTCGGGACTTGACAACAGCGAAATCTACAAGTGGAAAACACTTATTGACGATGCCTGCGATTATGTAAAGTCGATTACGGTTAAGGAAAATCCCGACGAGAGCGAAACAGGAAAGCTTGAAATGCTGAGTGCCGTTTATGCGCTTAAGCTCTACAGCCTGTGCAATGATGAAAACATAACCTCGTTTACTGCGGGCGACGTGCAAATCACGTCGCCCAAAAGCGGAGAGAGCAAGGGCGAAAGGCTGTGGAAGGAATATTCGGAAAAATACAGCGGTCTTATTGATACAAAAGACTTTTTGTTCGGCAGGGTGGTCTGATGGGTATAATTACGGCTGTCGGAGAAACAATAAAGAGATACGGCTGCACGGTTTCGATTGTAACAGGTGAAAAGAAAGTAAAGGCAAAGGCGTTTGTTGAGCCTCTGCGGTACAAAAACAAGGTGTATGTCGGAGGTCAGTATCATTATCTGGGATTCAAGAGAAGTGAAAAATACCTTTACATCGGCTCACACGAACACGAGCTTTCGGAAAACGCAACCGTAATAGAAATGCACTACCGGAAATATATTGTTAAGAGATGCGAAATATATTATATAGATGACCGCCCTGTTTATGTCTGGGCAATTTTACTGCCTTACGGCACAGAACTGGAGGATGATTATGAATCAGATTGAGAAACAGGTTGACCGAATTATTGCCGCTCTGAAACTCAACGAGGAATTAAAATCGGTGAGGTTTGTAAGAGAGTACGGCTCGCACAATGTTGAAAATCCCGTAAGCGGTCTGCTTGCCGTTGTGTCGGTTACGGACACATCGCTTTCAAAAAGCTATATAGGCGGATATCTTTCTTCAACAATCAAGGGCGACAGCTATGCGGCTAAGGTTGAAATCAGGGTGTACGCTCCTGCAACGGAAAACGGCAGCGGTCTGTCAGAAATTGTAAGCGAACTGCTGACAGGACTCAAAAAGGCTGACAGTCAGAAGATTATCGTTGAGTCGGACGCTTCGCCCATTGCTTTTGACGCAGATATGAACGCAATTTACCGCACCGTGCATTTCGAAATTGAATTCTGCCTTTGCGAGGAGGGATAGCGTGGCTGATTTTGCATTTGAAAAGGGTGACGATATTACAATCAGGCTCAACGACAAAATTGTCGGCGGAGTTAAAAAAGCAACGTGCAGTATTGAAAATACATTCTACGATATTTCACAGTTTCTTACCGACGTTCCCGTTAAAAGAATAGCGGGCAGAATATACAATATTGAGCTTGTTATGAATAATGTCGGAAAGCTCGACTTCTTGCAGGGACAGAGCTTTGAACGGCTTGAAATCTTCAACACTAAAAAGATTGTCACATATACAGACTGCTATATAACAGGCGTTACTGCAAATATCAGTGCAAAGAACGCTGTTGAATATACGGTAAAAATTACTGCACGTGAGAGGAGAGAAATATGACGGAAATTAATCAGGCTTTGCTCAGCACTGCCCAAAAATACACGCAGGGCGTTGACGTTGAAAATATGAGCGAGCTGCTTGAACAGGAGAGCAGAAGATACAGCACAAGGCTTGTTGAGGAAGAGGAGGCAAGGCTGAGATGAAGCTTGTACCGATGAGATTCAAGGGGGTGCAGTGGCACCACAACCCAAAGGAGATTGTCTTTGAGTGCGACAAAAGCGTAAAGGAGCTTAACTCGCCGAACGGCACCTCGTACATACAGAATATGGGCAGAAAAAATATGATAATCAGCGGAACGGGCGAGCTGTACGGAAACGACTGCCTTGAACAGTTCGACAGACTTCTTTCGCTTTTCAGGCAGGGCGGACAAGGTGTGCTTGCAATACCGAAAATCACTCCCGTTTATGCGGTGTTTGAAAGCCTTAAAATCAATTGCGAGCCAAAGCCCGACGTGCTCGAATACAGCTTTGTGTTCAGGGAGGTTATGGAGGAAAAACGGCAGGATAAAACTGAAGCTTATACAGCCGAAGAGGGAGAATGCCTGTGGGATATTTCCTATAAATTCAAAGTGCCGATTGATACGCTTGTAAAGCTTAATCCGAGCGTAAAACGTCCCGATATATCGCTTGAAGGAAGGGTGATAAGGCTTTGCTGAGATTTTTGATTACATATTCTGACAAAACAGAAAAGTACATTGACAATGTGCTGACGGTAATTCTTAACGCTGACGTTGAAGTGCCTGCCGACGATTTGACAATCACGATTCCGTATGATGAAACAGTGAGCGAAAATGCTGATTTTATCACGGCATTTCTTGATGAAAAAATTGTGTTCAAGGGTCAGATTGACGAGATTATCGGAATAAAAAGCACTGACGGAGCAATTACGAAAATTACTGCGAGAAGTCCGTCAGCGTTTTTGCTTGACAACGAGGCTGAGCCTCTTACGTACATTAACCCCTCGGCAGATTTTATTTTCAGCAGGCATTTAAAGCCGTTCGGGCTGACGAAATATGATGCAGACGACGTTCCGTTTTTCGGTACTCTTAAAATTGACAAGGGTATGACTCACTGGCAGGTTTTCAGAAATTTCTGCATTAACCGCTACGGTACAGAGCCGAGGATTACGGGTGAGGGCAAGGCTTATTTTAAAGGCTTTGAAAGCGGTGAACCTATATTTTTCGGCAAAGACGGTATTGATTACACCGCAATAAGGGAAAGCAAAAGGCGTTTTAAGCTGATTTCGGAGGTAAGGCTCAAGCTTACCGAGTCGGGCACCTACGGCGGAAGCATAAAAAATGAAAATCCCGATTGTAAAGGCATTGAACGTGTGCGGTACGTTAACGCAACAGCGGACAAGACCACCATTCAGACTGCCGACAATATTATCAGAAAAAGCAACAGCGACAGCTATTCTATTGCACTTGAATGTGTCGGCTGTCTGATTGAAAGCATAGGCAGAAGTGCTGTTTTAGACGACGAAATGTTCGGCAGAATTGAAAACCTGACCGTCAGAAAAATAAGATATTCAGTCGGAAACGACGGTGAAAAAACTACGGTTACACTTGGAAAGGAGAGATTCTGATGTGGCTGATGAACTACATAACTAAAAATTCCCTTACTTCGCCGAGTGCGGTTAAGGGGAACGTAAACAAAAATGACAAGGACGGCACGGCGGTTGTTTCCTCGGGCGAGCACAAACGGCTTAAGTCTTGCTTTCCCTACGGAATCATAAGCGTACCGCCGACGGGCGAACGTGCTGTTGTACTTCCGCTTGACGACGGCGAAGTGGGACTCGGTGTGATTGCAAATAACTCTCAACTTCAGGAAGGCGAGCTTATGCTCTACTCAAAGGGCGGAGCGTCAATTATCCTCAAAAACGACGGCAGGGTGCTTGTAAACGGACAGGAGCTGTCATTATGACGGATGTAAAAATCAAAAACGGTGACGCTGTTGTTGACAGCACAGGCAGATATGAAATGATTTCAGATAAGGACGCACTTTTTCAGCGTGCTCAAATCTGTATCGGCGCAAAGCTCGGAAACTTCATTTACGACAGACAAACCGGCTCGGACATAAGGAGCGTAGACGCAGAAAGCGAGTTTGCAAAGGAAAACGCAGAGCTTATAATCAACGAGGCTCTTGCTCAGTTTGAATATACAAAAGCCGCAGTGCTGGAGTACGGCGATACAATCAGGCTTACGGTTACAATAGGCGGCGAAAGCAGAGATACGGAGGTGCATTTATACGGAAACATATGATGACATTTATCAGAGAATGAAAAGCAGATACGAGCAGGAAAGCGAAACTGAGATTGACGAAAAAAGCGACGTTGCAATCAGGCTCAAGGTGCTCGCAGGTGAAATCTATAACGCTCAGGTTAATTTTGAGTGGCTTAAAAATCAGATGTTTGCCGACACGGCAAGCGGTGAATACCTTGACTACATTGCAAAACAGCGTGGACTTGAACGCAAAAAAGCGGTAAAGGCGCAGGGTGAGATAGTTTTCAGCATTTCACAGCCTGTTGACCACAATATTATCATTCCGCTCGGAACGGTTGTGGCTACCGACGACAGCTCGCCGATTAGATTCTGCACAACCGAGGAGGAAGAAATCTCCGCAGGTAACACGCTTGTAAGCGTTTACGCCGAGGCGGTAAATGCAGGACGTTCGGGAAACATTAAAAAGAACAAGGCTACTGTAGGAGTAAGCGTTCCGACTGAGATTGAAACGGTCAGAAATCCATATGCTTTTACGGGCGGCGAAGAAGAAGAAACCGACAGCGAGCTGCGTGAACGCATAAGAAGTACATTTGTGAATCAGTCGAACGGAACAAACAAGGCATATTATGAAAAGCTTGCTTTAGCCGTTGAGGGTATTGCAAAAGCGTCGGCAGTCGGAATGGTCAGAGGTTCCGGAACCGTGAATCTTTACGTTTGTGCAAGCGACGGCGACGCTGACAGCGGTGCTATTGCAAGGCTTCAGGCAATTGTTGACAAGGAGCGTGAGCTTAATGTTGACGTCAAGGTGTATAACGCAATTTCGGTAAGCTATGACATTATAGTTAAAATTACAGCCAGAAACGGCTATTCGGAGTCCGAAGTTATACAGACCTGTAAAACAGCCTTTGAAAAATATGTCAACTCAATCCCAATAGGCGGCAAATTCTATCTTTCGGCATTGGGCAAGGCGTTAATGGAAACCGACTGTGTTGAAAATTACGAATACGATGCAGATATGCAGAACCGAACGCTTTCAGCTTCGCAGCGATTTAAACCGGGAACTGCGGAAATTAAGGTGGTATGATGAGCAGTTACGTTTCAATGAAAGAAAAGCTGAATTCAGTCGGAATTTACAGCATTGATGAAAGCTCAAATATTTCTAAGGAGCTTACTGCCTGTGCAGAAGGACTTGACAGCCTTTTTGAAAATCTCGACGCTATGACAAAGGAGTATTTTATCGAAACTGCAGAGGATTACGGAATTGTGCGCAGAGAAAAATTCCTCGGTAAGGAGAAAACGGAGTATTCAACCGAAAAACGAAGAGAAATGCTCGAATTGCAGGAGCATAATATGGGCGGAAAATGTACTCCCGACGCTTTTTCCGATATTTTAAGAAGCTGCGGTCTGACGGACTTTTCATTTACTGAGCAACCGACAAATAATAAGCTGTCGGTCAGCATAAACGATACGCTTTCGCAGGAGCAGAAAAAGATTGTAACAGAGAGGATAAACCTTGAATTTCCTCTGCATCTGAATATAGAAATCAATTTTTCAGAATAATATCCGCATAATAAAAACCGCAGGGTGCGTTTATCAGAGCACTCTGCGGTTTAATTTTTTTTGTTATATGGTTATTCAGCTACAAAAGTTCCGTTATATTCGTATTTATCTCCGTCGCTGGTAAAGCCTAAATCAAGCCGGATTTTTTCAGTATCATTCGGTACGGAATATTCAAAGATTAGCTCTTTCTTTTCGTTCGGGTCAAGGGTAATATAGTCGGAATAGATATCGTCGTTTTTAAGATTGTTCGATAGCCAGGAGAGCGAAGTGTTACTGCCGGCATCCGTTGCGTCGCAATATATATATTTGAGCGTTATATTTTCATCAGTTGTGTTTTCAACCTCAAATACAAATTTTGTACGGCTGTTGCCTGTTTTGCTTTCTTCTGCCGACTTGTCCCTTGCAAACTTCGTAAGCGTAATCTTGCAGTCGGAAAGCTCCTTGGTTTCGCCGATTTTGTAAGTTTCAACGTCTTCTATATATTCTGTATCGGGATAGTATTCTTCGTCAATGTAGTAGTCATCGTAGTTATCCGAATTATCCCCGAACAAATCTGTGATGATGGACTTGTTATACGTGCAGGCTGAATAAACGCTGATTACAGCGCCTGCAACAATGACAGCGGCGATAAGGCAAGTCAGGACAATCGGCAGAGCCTTGCTTTTCTTTTTCGGTGCGCTGCTGTACTGTGGGGGCGCAGGATATGCAGGAGGAACAGGCATACCGCCCTGCGGCATATTCGGAGCACCGCCCTGAAAACCATTTTGATACGCATTTGTATTGTTAATAGGTGCTTGGGGCTGATTGTACGAATTATTATTGCCAAAGTCTGAGTTAAAGTAAGCATTATTCGGCTGATTAAAGCTTTCAGACTGAAAATTATTGTTTACGGGTGCGCTTCCATACGGATTCGGATTTGTATTCGCAACCTGTTCGGGCATTTTTGTGCCGCACATTGCGCAGTATTTGTCGTCGCAGTTATAACCGCAGTTGGGACATTTCATAAAATCACTCCTTATTGTGTTAATATGAATATTACATTTCAAGTATATAATAGAACAAATTTAAACAAAAGTCAACATATATTCTTTAAAATATAAGCAATGCTTATAAATCTTGACGGCAATATATGCGTATGCTAAAATCAAATTATAGATAAAAAACGAGTATGAAATATTCATTGCCTGTTTCTTGGAGAAATAATTATGCTATACAGTAAAAATCTGCAATTGGAATTAAAATCATCAGCAAATTGCATTCAACAGCTTTTAATAGAAAATACATATCCGTACTGCGGTGACAAAAAGAATTACGATTTTATCGGAACAATAGCCGATAACGGATTTGCGGTTAAAATTGCATTAAGAGGTCCGAGGGAGATTTTCAGGACGGTTGCAGAGGGGAATTTTCGGGAGAATAACGGCGGCAATACAGAAATTACCGCAAAGCTGAGATTATCTTATGAAACGCTGAGTTTCATTCTGATTTTTAACTTTGTTGTGCTGTTGCTTGCAGTGTGCCTTGCAATTTTTGACGTGACAAAATATTTATTCCGATTATTTTGTTTTTGGTTGCCAACACAGCTTTTGTTTTAGCGGCACACTCGAATTTTAACACAACAATTCAGCTTATTGAAAAAGCTCTTAAGATTTAGTTTAATAATATAAACCATAATTTATCGTTGGAATTATAGCAACGTTGACGTAGGGACACGGTGAGCCGTGTCCACACAAAAATTGCATTGCAATTTTTGTGAATGGGACGTGTAGGAACCCGTCCCCTACGGAAAGGTTTATTTGTTACTATAGTAGTGATATATTTGGTTGCATTTGATAGTCAACACGGACACGGCACGCCGTGTCCCTACGACTATACTACAAACGTTTCCTTTATAGTCGTAGGGGACGGCATCCCTGACGTCCCTATGTATAAATTGTGAAACAATTTATACATTATGGCGAACACAGTTCGCCGCTACAATTTAAAAATTTGCGTGTCGATGCACTCGACTAAATTATGGTTTAGTTGAAAAATCGGTAGCTGTATTATTTATGACTTTACTTTTGTTGTCACAATCGCTAATTTATGCCTTTTGTATTTGTAAAAAGATAACAAATATAGCGGCTCGTCGCAATATATTTAGAATAAGGTGTGAATTTTAAAACGGGGGTAAAATATCTGTTGAATTTGACAAAAAGCTGTTGTATAATTATATATACAAGATTGTTAAAAAATCCACAAAGATAAAATACAGCGAAAGGATGAGTACGATGAGAGGACTTTATTCGTCAAAAACAAAAATCCGCCACCAGATATTCACCGAAGTTGCTCGCTTTGCATACGATGGCGGCGACTATTCAAAGTTTGAAACACTGCCCTACAAAATTATACCCGGCGAGATTTCTACATATCGTGAGAGCATCTTCCTTGAAAGAGCAATTGTAGGCGAAAGACTCCGCCTTGCAATGGGACTTCCTCTGCTTCCTGTTCACGAACAGGCTCCCATTTCAACAGGCGTTGAGGAAAGTATGGTTGACGAAAAGTTCTACGCTCCTCCGCTCATCAATATCATAAAATTTGCCTGCCACAGCTGTCCCGAAAAGCGTGTGTTTGTCAGCGACGGCTGTCAGGGCTGTCTTGAACATCCCTGCACCGAGGTTTGCCCCAAGGGTGCAATCTCAATTCAGCACGGCAAATCGGTAATTGACGATGAAAAATGTATCAAGTGCGGTAAGTGTAAAAGCGCTTGTCCCTATAACGCTATCATCAAGCAGGAGCGTCCCTGTGCCGCCGCCTGTGGAATGAAAGCAATACACAGCGACGAACACGGCAGAGCGGAAATTGACTACGACAAGTGCGTTTCCTGCGGTATGTGCCTTGTAAGCTGTCCTTTCAGCGCAATTGTTGACAAAAGCCAGATTTTCCAGACTATCAAGGCTATCCAGAGCGATACTCCCGTTTATGCGGCTGTTGCTCCCGCTGTTGCAGGTCAGTTTAACGGACTTCCGTCAAGCAAAATCCGCAACGCTTTCAAGGCTCTCGGCTTTGCAGACGTTGTCGAGGTTGCAGTCGGCGCCGACCTCTGTACCGTTGAGGAGGCAAAGGACTTTATGGAGGAGGTTCCCGCAAAACAGCCGTTTATGGCTACTTCGTGCTGCCCTGCGTGGAGTATGATGGCTAAAAAGAACTTCCCGACAATTGCGTCAAATATTTCAATGGCACTCACTCCTATGGTGCTTACGGGCAGACTGACAAAGAAGCAGAACCCAGGCTGTAAGGTAGTATTTATCGGACCATGCGCCGCTAAAAAGCTTGAAGCAAGCCGCAGAAGTATTCGAAGTGATATTGACTTTGTTCTTACCTTTGAGGAAGTTGCAGGTATGTTCTCTGCTAAAGAAGTTGATTTTGCAGCTCTTCCCGAAGATGAGGAAAAGCTCTCATTCTCAAGTGCCGATGGCAGAGGCTTTGCAGTAAGCGGCGGCGTTGCAAAGGCAGTTGTAAACGCTATTTCAAAGCTCGACCCCGAGCGTGAGGTAAAGGTTGCCAACGCACAGGGACTTGACGAGTGCGCAAAGCTTTTGAGAATGGCAAAGGCAGGAAAGTACAACGGCTATCTGCTTGAGGGAATGGCTTGCCCGGGCGGATGCGTTGCAGGTGCAGGAACAATCAACGTTCCCGACAAGTCGGCTATGGAAGTGCTCAAAAGCAAGAAAGAAACTAAATTTGAAGGCTCTGTTGAAACACCGTTTATCAGCGCACTTTCAACGCTTGAAAATATGTACCACGAGTTCGACTACAAGAACGATAACACGTAATTTATAGATTGAATTCATCAACAATAAGACGGCAGGAATTGCAATTTGCAGTTCCTGCCGTCTTTTTTACTTTTCGCCGCAATCGCAGTTGTCACCGCATTTTCCCGAATACGGACAACCGTTGCATTTTGTACAGCATTTTTTCTTTTTTCTGAAAATTGAGTATATGCAAAGCCCCACAAGGAGCACTGCAATAATGCCGATTACAATGTCGGAAATCGGAATTCCGAAAATCATTTACATCATTCCTATGTTCATAATAAGTGTGCCGAACTGATAAACGAGCGCAGACGCAAGCCACGCAACAAAAATCTGATAAACAACCGTTACAGCCGTCCATTTTGCACTTCCCATTTCCTTGCGGATTGCCGAAAGCGCCGCAATGCAGGGCGTGTATAGCAGAACGAAAACGAGGAACGAGAAAGCCGAAAGCGGAGTAAATGCGCTTGCAAGGCTTGCTCCGGGGTAGAGCACCGCAAGAGTTGAGGCAACGCTTTCCTTTGCGGCAATGCCCGTAACGAGCGATACCGATGCTTTCCAGTCGCCAAAGCCGCAGATTGAAAATACGGGAGCAATAAACTTGCCGATTGATGCGAGCATACTTTCGTCGGGAGAAACCATTTGCATAGAGAAATTAAAGCTCTGCAAAAACCAGATAAGAATTGACGCTCCTAAAAGCACAGTTCCTGCTCTTACAAGGAAGTCCTTGAGTCTGTCCCATACGTGCAGCCAGAGGCTCTTTGGCGAGGGCATACGGTAGGGAGGAAGCTCCATAACAAACGGTGCGTTTTTGCCCTTTAAAATCGTGCTTTTAAACAGCAGAGCCGTAAGCACCGCAACGACCATTCCGAGAATGTAAATTCCGAAAATAACAAGCGGACCGCAGTCGGGGAAGAAGTACGAAATAAACAGCAGATAAACGGGCATTTTAGCCGAGCAGGACATAAACGGTGTGATAAGAATTGTAAGCCGTTTGTCCTTCTGATTTTCAAGCGTTCTTGTCGCCAATACGGCAGGAACAGTACAGCCAAAGCCCATAAGCATTGGTACAAATGCTCTGCCCGAAAGACCTATGTATCTTAACAGTTTATCCATAATAAACGCCGCTCGTGACATATAGCCGCTGTCCTCGAGCAGTGACAGCAGGGTGAACAGCAGCATAATCTGCGGCAAAAACGAGATTACCGAGCCGACGCCTGCAATTATTCCGTCAATAACAAGGCTTTGCGCCCACTCTGATGCGTTTACCGAAACGAGGAGCGACTCAAGTCCTCCGCCGAGCACATCGGTTATAAGGTAGGTTGCACCGTCACGCAAAAGCGTTCCGGGTGTGCCGAAGGTGACCGCAAACACCATAAGCATAACAATTAAAAAGAACGGCAGTGCAAAAAATCTGTTTGTTACAACCTTGTCGATTTTGTCCGATACGCTTAAATAGTCGGCAGGGCGTTTGCGTGTGACCGCCTTTTGCGTAATTGCGCATATGTATTTATACCGTTCGTCGGCAATAATCATCTCTCGGTCAACGTTTTTTGAGGTGTGAATTTCGTCAACGTGCAGGTTTATGTGCTCCTTTTGTTTGTCGGTAAAGTTGTAGTGATTCCACGTTACCTTGTCGCCCTCAAAAAGTTTTACAGCCGTCCAGCGTTTTCTGTGGTAGCTGTGCTGTTTTATGCCCTCAAGCGCATCTTCAATTTCACGCAGGATTCTGTCAACCTCGTAGGAGTAAATGTTCTTTACGGGCACGTATTTTCCGTTGTCGTAAAGCTCTGCAACCTTTTCAATCAGTTTGTCGATACCCGTATTTTTGCTTGCCGAAATCGGAACAATCGGTATGCCGAGCTGTTTTTCAAGGTACGGTATGTCGATTTTGTCGCCGTTTTTTTCGAGCAAATCGCACATATTCAGCGCAATTACAATCGGTCTTGCAAGCTCTGCAAGCTGAGTGGTGAGGTAGAGGTTACGCTCAAGATTCGTTGCGTCGATTATGTCGATTATGACGTCGGGGTCGTCGTTTAAAAGGCAGTTTCGTGTTACAATCTCCTCTGGCGTGTAGGGTGAAAGCGAGTAAATTCCCGGCAAATCCACAACCTCAATATCTCGTCCGAGCGAGTTTTTCACCTTGCCCGACTTCTTTTCAACAGTAACGCCCGGCCAGTTGCCGACGTACTGCTTGCTTCCCGTAAGCTGGTTAAAAAGCGTTGTTTTGCCGCAGTTCGGGTTGCCGGCAAGCACGACGTTTATCGTTTTGTTTTTGTCCTGATTACTTTCCATATACATCAATCCTCAAGGAAAATTTCTTTTGCTTCGCTCACACGCAGGCTGAGCTCATACCCTCTCACAATTATGACAATCGGGTCGCCGAACGGTGCGGTTTTCAGCTTTTTCACCGTTGCTCCCGGTGTGATTCCCATATCGATTATACGCCTGCGAAGTGCGCCCGATGAGCCGAGGCGTGAAACAACGCCTGTCTGACCGAGCTTTAAATCGTCAAGAGTTTTCATAAAATTACCTCTTTATAAAGTTAGTTTAATCTAACTATATGATACCACCATTGGAAATAAAATGCAACAATATCCGACAAAAGTGTGGAAATCACAGCTTATGTATGGTAGAATGATATTGTCAGTTAGGAGTGTGGAAGTAATGGTCGGTCGAGTGCCTCGACAGGCAATTTGAGTTGATAAGTCGGATATTTGGGTAAAAACGGTTGCCCGAATTATTGATGCATATTGACGTAGGGACACGGCGTGCCGTGTCCACACAAAAATTGCGTTGCAATTTTTGTGAAGGGACGTGTAGGAAGCCGTCCCTATGTATAAATTGTTTCACAATTTATACATTATGGCGAACATAGTTCGCCACTACAAAATACTTATTACTTTCAATAATTAAGGAGTACGCTATGAAAAAAATTATCTTTACCATTATACGCAGTATCCTTGCAATACTTGCAGTAATTCTTGCAGGTTTTTTAGTTGCACCTATGGGACAGGGAATAATAAATATCGGAAATATTACGGGAACGGCGCTCTGCGTGTGGATTTTCTGCGTGAGCGTTGCACCGATTCACAGGGCGATAAGAAAATTTTTCTGCCGTCATAAATTCACAAAATTTCTCTACCGTTTTGTAAACGTCTGTTTTATCATATTTGCAGTTTACGGCACGGTTGTGACGTCGCTTATGACGTGGGCGGCGTTGCAGACGCCGAGTGAGAACGCAACGGTTGTAGTACTCGGCGCACAGGTAAAGCCTTGGGGACCGTCGGCTGTATTAAGCGGCAGAATAAGCGGAGCACAGAGGTATCTTGAAGAGCACGAGAATGCAAACGCAGTGCTTTCGGGCGGACAGGGAAGCGATGAGCCGACAAGCGAGGCCCAGTGTATGTACGATACTTTAACAAAGCGTGGCATAGACGAAAACAGGCTTTATATGGAGGACAAGTCCACCAACACCACTGAAAATATCGAAAATTCGGTGCAGGTGATAGAGGACAACAATCTTAACTCCGACCTTGCAATTGCAACCGACTTTTATCATCAGCTCAGGGTGCGTATAATTATGAATCAGCTCGGAATAGAAGAAAATGTCGGAGCGGTGAACTCCGACACTTCAATTCTCTATCTTCCCGTTTTTACTGTCCGTGAATGGTTTGCCCTGCCGTATCAGATTCTATTTCGGTAGCCACAACCTCGGCAACGCTGTTGAACGAGTCAATGTGAACTCCGCTTTGGTGACGTGAATTTGAAAACTCAAGAGGATAGGTTTCGTTGTTTACAACGTCAACAATCGGCGAACGCTTTGTTTCACTGTTGCGTGACGGAAGTTCAATGGGATATTGTTCGTGTTTTTTATCTGACTTTTTACTCATAAATAAAACCACCTTTGTGATGAGGTGGTTTTATTTTTTGCATTTTAAGTTTAATTATACATTGTTTAATTTTGTTATTGAATAAGCCAACTGTAGTCCTTGCGACAGTCCAAAATATAATCAACATAGACAGTGTTATCTTGTATCTGAAACAGAACAATATATCGCTTTTCAACATACATTTTGTGATACTTGTTTTTCGGTACGTAAATTTCGTCAAAGAATGGAAAACGTTGCGGAAAACGAGCAAGGGAACGTAAAGCAATCATAATTCTTTTCTTTTGTATTTTTGCTGAATTGCTGTTGACCTGTGCAATGAAATGAATATGCATTCCCAACATTCTTTTTGCTTTGTCAGATACAACAACTTTATATTCTATGTCCTTATTCATACACTAAACCTCGTCAATAATATCATCAAGATATTTATCGAGTTCGTCAAGTGTACAATCTGTTCTTCCTGAAATTCGGTCTTCCTCAACAGAGAGTAATTCTTCTCTGAGTTTTAGCATCTTTTCACGTCTGTTGTAGGTTTCAATATCCATAACGACCAAGTCCCCCTCGCCGTTTTTGGTCAAAAAAATAGGTTCTTTGGTTTTTTTGCACATCTCGGCAATTTCATTGTAATTCTGTCGAATTGCCGCTGACGGACGAATATTCATAACGAAACCTCCTTATTTTTCATAGTAATATTCTATAATTATTATATCTTTTTTATACTATGAAGTCAATATGATTTTAATATTACAAGGTACTCGACTACATACTTTCCGGACAGCTTATGTTGAACATTGTCAGTACGTTTTTGATTACCGCTCTTACGCAGTCGCAAAGCGCAAGCCTTGCCTGCATAAGTCCTTCTTCCTCGCCCTTTACACGGCAGGCGTTGTAGAACTTGTGGAACAGCGTTGCAAGCTGTGTTACGTAGCGTGTAATCTTTGTGGGGTCATAGTCCTTTGCGGCGCTGATAATCTCGCTTGTGTAGGAAGCAAGGTGATTGATAAGCTCACGTTCCTCGGGAGCAGTCAGCAGAGCAAGCTCCTCTGCACTGCACTCACGTGGATTGATTCCGTCCTTTGCAAGCGATTTGAAAATACTGCAAATTCTTGCGTGAGCATACTGAACGTAGTAAACGGGATTCTGGTTGTCCTGACTTACGGCAAGGTCAAGGTCAAAGTCCATTTGAGTGTTAGCCTCTCTTGTGTTGAACAGGAATCTTGCGCTGTCAACGGGTACTTCGTCAAGCAAATCGCCGAGCTGAATAGCCTTGCCTGTACGCTTGCTCATTCTTACAAGCTCGCCGTTTCTTACAAGCTTTACAAGCTGCATAAGCACAACGTCAAGCTTGTCGCCGTTACAGCCGATTGCGTCCATTGCGCCCTTCATTCTCATAACGTGACCGTGGTGGTCAGCCCCCCAAACGTCAATAAGCGTTGTAAAGCCTCTGTCAAATTTGTTCTTGTGATACGCAATGTCAGCCGTAAAGTAGGTGGGATTGCCGTTCTGACGGATAAGTACATCGTCCTTTAATTCGAGGTTGTCAATGTACTTCTGACTTTTGCCCTCTTTTAAAAGTTTTTCGGTAAGCACCTGCTTGTTCTTGTACCAGATTGCACCCTCTTTTTCATATGTCAGTCCCTTTTCTGTGAGCAAATCAACAACAGCCTTTACTGCGCCGCTCTTGTGAAGCTCGCTTTCGAAGAACCACTTGTCATAGAAGATTTTGTACTTCGCCATGTCTTCCTGCATCTTCTTGATGTTCTTGGGAAGTGCAAAGCCGACGAGTGCGCTTTTGCGCTCCTCGCTTGAAGCATTTACAAGGCTGTCGCCGCCCAGGTCAGCGTATTCCTGTGCAAGCTCGGTAATGTCTGCACCCTGATAGCCGTCCTCCGGAAATTCAATTTCATCGCCCTTGAAAATCTGAAGATAACGAGCCTCGAGCGAACAGCCGAACTTTTCAATCTGATTTCCTGCGTCGTTAACGTAGAACTCACGCCATACGTTGTAGCCTGCTTTGTCGAGTACAGCGGCAAGACAGTCGCCGAGCGCACCGCCTCTTGCGTTGCCCATATGCATAGGGCCGGTCGGGTTTGCCGAAACGAACTCAACCATTACCTTTTCGCCGCCGCCGAATTCACTTCTGCCGTAATTTTCGGGGGCGCTCTGAATTTCTCTGATTACGTTTGAGTAAAACTCAGCGCCGAGGAAGAAGTTGATAAATCCCGGACCTGCCGTTTCAAAGCGTTCGCACATTGTACCCTCAAGGTCGAGGTTAGCCGTTATAGCCTGAGCGATTTTGAACGGCGGCATTCTGAAAGCTTTTGCACCAGCCATTGCGGCGTTTGTTGCAAAATCGCCGTGAGTCCTGTCGGCAGGAGTTTCTATAATAAACTGCGGAAGCTCTGCCTGCGGAAGCTCTCCGTTTTCAATTGCCTTGTTAATTGCATTTGTAATTGCCTTTTTCAGCATATTAACCGCTTTTGCGTAAGTGTCCATTTTAATCCTCATTCCTGTTATTTTTTTCTTCTACTGTTATTATAAATCTGTTTTCGCTTACAAGGTCGGTGTTGAAGTCGAGCGTGTAGCTTACCTCAAGCGTTCCGCCCTTTTCGTTAAGCGTATTTTTCATAGTCTTTGTAAAAACGCCAATCATCAGATCACCGGCAATCGTCTGGTAAAGGCATTGATGACGCTTGCCCTTTTCAAGCATAAGCCGTGACTGCATTTCGCCCTTCCTTATGATAGTGACGATGTTGTCCTCAACCTTGATGAGGTTGTCGGAATATTTGCTCGGGTTTTCCTCGTCATACTCCTTGTAGCCGATGTAGCAGTGATTTTTCTTCATCATATAATTGCCCGAGGTGAGCACCTCAACCTTGTCGGTTTCACCGTCAAGCGTTTGTTCTCCGATTATTGAAATCAGATATTTTTCCTTATCAGCCATATTTTTTACCTTTATTATAATTTACAATTAAAAAATAATTGTCATATGAATTTTCACAACGTTACCGATAATTAATTGTTAATTGTAATTTGTTAATTGTTAATTTCTTAGTATTGCTCAATGTCAATCTGCGTAACCCTGTGCTCCATATCACGCCCGAGGAAAAGTCCTGCAACGCTTTCAAAGCCGTCGGGTGTGTCGCTTACGTAGAATTCCGGGTTCTTTTGCGTGCAGTCGTCATTGAGAAGCTTCTGTTCCTTTAAAATTTTAGCGGCATAAACAGCCGTTTCATATCCCGAGTCAACAAGTGTAACGCCCTCGCCCATAAAGTCGAAAATTGCGTCCCTCAAAAGCGGATAGTGCGTACAGCCTAAAATCAGCGTGTCAATTCCCTCGTCCTTAAGCTCTGAGAGATAACGTCTTACAATAAGGCGCACAATCTGGTCGTCACGGCAGATTATTCCGCTTTCGACAAGCGGCACAAACAGCGCACAAGCCTGCTCATAAACCTTGAACTTCGGATTTAGCTTTTTAAGCCTTAATTTGTAGCTGTGACTTCCGATTGTTGCGGCTGTGCCGATAATTCCGATTTTGCCGTTTTTCGTCTTGTGTGCGGCGGTAAAGGCGGTAGGGTTTACAACGCCTGTGTAGGGAACAGAGAGCTTTTTTTCAAGCTCGTCCCCTGCAACTGAGCTTACCGTACCGCAGGCGGCAACAACCATTTTTACGTTATTTTCAAGCAGGAACGACGTATCCTGAAATGCATATTTTTTAATTGTGTCACGGCTTCGGTTGCCGTAGGGCACTCTGCCCGTATCGCCGAAATATATGATTTTTTCGTTCGGAAGAACGTGCAGAAACTCCTTTACTGCGCTCAGTCCGCCGAGTCCGGAGTCAAAAACTCCGATTGCGTTTCGGGATGACATACTATAACCTTCTTTGTGTTGATATATACAAAATAAATAATAACATATTAAGTCGATTGTTGCAAGTCAAAATCAATTTATTTATTAGCCAAAGCCTATGTGTTTAAAATATCATTGACATACGTGTTAATACGTAATATAATATTAGTGTTACAAGCGAGGTGATTACAAATGCCAATGACTCCGAGAGAAATGATAAAACTGCTAAAGAAAAACGGTTTTATTGAAGTCAGCTCGGCAGGTTCTCACCGAAAACTGTACAATCCCGATACAAATAAAACCGTAATTGTCCCTTATCACAGCAAGGCTATGAAAAAAGGTCTTGAGCAGGGCATACTAAAAGAAGCAGGTTTGAAATAAATATGGAGTGTTGTGTTATGAAAAAAATATTTTATCCCGCTGTGTTTACAAAAGAAGAAAACGGATATTGGGTAAAATTTCCCGATTTGCCCGGTTGTTTTACCGAGGGCGACAGCGTATCGGAAGCATATGAAATGGCTCAGGAAGCTATGGGACTTTGGCTGGAAACGGAAAGCAAGGGATTTAATTACCCTGAAGCGAGTGATATTACAGGCATAAGGACTGCTGAAAATGAGCAGATTGTTCTTGTAGAATTTGACCCCATAGAATACCTTAAGCGCACAAGCTCAAAATCCGTTAAGAAAACGCTGACTATTCCCGAATGGCTTAATACATTAGCAGAAGAACAAAACATTAATTTTTCACAGGTGCTTCAAAAAGCACTTAAAGAAAATCTCCACGTATCATAATTTATAAAACTAATACTGTTATATCCTTTGACAAATGGTATAATTAATTGTATAATGACAATCATAGACTAATCCGAGAGGAAGATTACGTTGGAATATAAAAAGGCATTTGATTTAATAGTAGGCAAAGTTGAAGCAGAGCTTGTTAAAACAGGCTATACAAAGCAGAAGGTTGCAACGGATAACGAAAACGAGCTTGTTGCGCTTTTTACAAGTGAGAATCTTGCATATTCTGTTGTGTACTTCAAGGATAAACAGCAGATGGTGCTCCGTTCCTGCACAATGACAGAGGACGGTCCCGACAACGAGTGGAAAACTCTTGCAACGTGGCTTTATGACGATGAATTTGCAGAGCAGAAGGACGCTGAGAGTATTGCAAACGACTTTGTAGAGGGCGTTTCGGGTGCAGTTGCAATCAAGCGTGCAAAGCAGGTTAAGCAGAAAAAGAAGAAGGACGACGACGGAACAGCTACTCCGAAATTCCTTGCAAAGCGTTTTGTAACATATTTCCCTGAGCTTAGAGATGAAATCAAGAACGAAGAGGACTGCTACTTCCCGTTCAGAGGCGCAACCTTTGCGAAGGAGCATATTGCGCCCAGAGTAGCAACATACATAAAAAGAGCGTCAAAGCCCGAGCTTGAAAAGTTTGCAGGCGTATTCAACTTACAGTACGGCAACGGCGACGTTGACACACGCTCAATCATTACTGTTGTAGTTTTAAACAGTCTTTCTAATGAAGAATTTGAAAGCCTTTTTGAGTATTTTGACGACGACCTTAAAAAAGCGTCAAAAGCGGCTCGTAAATACAAGGGCAAGACAGTCAAGCCCGAAAAGCCGAAAAAGAGGAATGTTTCAAAGGCTACAAATTTGAAGAATTCATAAAACTACGGTTGACAAATAATAAATACGATATATAATAATATTAACGGTTGTCTTCGGGGCGGAGTGAAATTCTCCACCGGCGGTTATAGTCCGCGAACAAGCAATGCTTGCCGAGTCTGTGAAATTCAGACACCGACGGTTAAAGTCCGGATACGAGAAGAATCAGCTTTTGTTTCGCAGTTTTAATTGCGGAATATCTTGAGTTGTTTTATCGGAAAGCTTCGCAGATACTGCGGAGCTTTTTTTATTTTCCTCGACAGCCGATTTGTAGGGGCGGATATTATCCGCAAGAAAACAAATATGTTTAGGAGGATTTTTATGGTAAACACAAAAGAAAAACAAACAAAGGTAGTAAACCCAGCCGAAAGCTCGTACAGAGTTAAGAAAATGGTAATTATGGCTCTGATAGCCGCAATGGCTTACGTTGTGGTATTTGTGTGCAGAATCCCGATTATTCCTGCCGCACCGTACCTTGACTTGGAGTTCAAGAGCGCAGTTATCCTCATTGGCGCATACATTTTCGGACCGCTGTCCGGACTTATTATGTCGGTTGTAATCTGCCTTGTCGAAATGGTGACGTTCAGCACAACAGGACCTATCGGCTGTATTATGAACGTGCTTGCGACAATCTGCCTTGTATGCCCTGCCGCATTTGCCTACAAGAAGAAAAAGACAACGTCGGGCGCAATTGTCGGAATCATCATCGGTGCAGTACTTATGACGGTTGCAATGGTGCTGTGGAACTACATTCTCACGCCGATTTATCAGGGAATTCCGAGAGAGGCTGTTGTTGAAATGATTATTCCGGTATTTATTCCGTTCAATCTGCTCAAGGCAGGACTTAACGGAGGAATTGCACTGTTCATTTTCAGATTTGCAATTGAGGCTCTGCAAAAAGCTAATCTCATTCCGAAACAGACCTTTGAAGAGAAGAGCAAAAAGAATTCAATCATCGGCGCAGTAGTTGTTGCAGGAATTATTATCCTCACCTGTGTGCTTGTAATTCTCATTATGAACGGCGTATTTTAAGTTTGTATTGACAAATAAATTATGAGTGCTATAATTTAAGTACAACAAAATTGTTAGTAATATTCACAGAGTAGAAATCTGTGCGTGAAGTGTTCTGCGGACGGGGAGTTGTCGCAGAAACGAAAGAGGAAATCCTCTGCGGTACAGGTTTTGCATCCCGCTGGCAATCGTTCTGAATAATTTATTTTATTTTGATTTTAACACGGGATAGCTTATGCTATCCCGTTTTTTAACAGCATTTAGGGAAATAATAGACTATATGGTTATCCCTTTTAGTAAACTAAACGATAATTTGTCGAGTGCCTCGACGGGCAAAATTAATGATTGTAGCGGCGAACTGTGTTCGCCATAGGGAACCCCTTTAGTGGGTTCCCTACAGCAAAACAGTCCACCGGACTGTTTTGCCTACCCTCCTGCATTTTGCAATGCAATCTTTTTGTGGGCTCTGCCCACACCCGCAAGCCTTTAAAAAGGCTTGACCGAAATTTTTAATTTTTTTTGCGAGTAAACTCACCGCTAAATTATAGTTTATAGCATTAATCAAGCCTTAATTTAAGGCTGAGTGAAAGGAATAATATACCCGAATTTTCAAAAGGAGCAAAGCTATGGTTGACGAAGAAAAAATACAAAAAGCAGTCACTATGATTTTAGAGGCTATAGGAGAGAATCCCGAGCGTGAGGGACTGCGTGAGACTCCTCAGCGTGTGGCAAGAATGTACGCTGAATTAACCTCAGGCTATAACGACAGCGCAAAAACTCACCTTTCAAAGGTTTTTACCGCAGAAAATGCAGAGGTTGTGCTTGAAAAGGACATTACCTTCCACTCGCTTTGCGAGCATCATATGTTGCCTTTCTTCGGTAAGGTGCATATTGCCTACATTCCGAACGGAAAGGTTGTAGGGCTAAGCAAGCTTGCTCGTGTTGTCGAAACCTTCGCAAGACGTCTGCAAATTCAGGAGCAGATGACTAATCAGATTGCAGACGCAATTGATAACGAGCTTTCGCCTAAAGGCGTGTTCGTAATTGTCGAAGCCGAGCATACCTGTATGACGATGAGGGGAATCAAGAAAATCGGAAGTAAAACTGTTACGGTAGCAACAAGAGGAGAATTTAAGGATAATCTGCAAATGCAGAAAAATATACAGGAGTTAATAAAGCTTTGATTCGGGTAAATAAAATTCTGAAAAACAGCCTTTTTCGCAGTTGTATGCAGGAGATAGACGAGGCTGAAAAAGAGCGTATTTTTTGCGGACACGGTATTGAGCATCTGCTCAGCGTTGCAAGAATTATGCGTATAAACGCCCTTGAAAACAATATTGACATTAATAAAGAAATAATCTACGCTTCTGCTCTGCTTCACGACATAGGCAGGGCAAGAGCTTACCGTCTGCATAGTGACCACGCAGCGGAAAGTGCAGAAATTGCGGGTAAGATTTTAGAAGAATGTGATTTTGACAAAGCGGAAACCGACGAAATAATTAATGCAGTTTTGCATCACAACGACAGCGAAAAATCAAGCGAGCTTTGCTCTTTGCTCAGAACTGCCGACAGGTTAAGCCGTAACTGCTTTGCCTGCCAGGCGTATGAAGAATGTTACTGGAGCGAAAATAAAAAGAACGAGGGAGTAACCGTATGATAATAAGAAATAAAGAATTTGACGTAAAAAATAATGTGTATATTATGGGAATTTTAAACGTGACTCCCGACTCGTTTTCCGACGGCGGAAATTTTAACAGCTTTGACAAGGCTTTGTATCACGCCGAAGAAATGATTGCACAGGGTGCAGATATTATCGACGTGGGCGGTGAATCGACAAGGCCCGGTCATACTAAGATTTCGGACGAGGAGGAGATTGAGCGTGTCGCTCCGATTCTGTCTGCAATCCGTGAGCGTTTTGACGTTCCTGTGTCGCTTGACAGCTACAAAAGCGGAGTTATCAAGGCAAATTTTGGGCAAATCGATTTGATTAACGACATATGGGGACTTAAGTATGATTCCGAAATGGCTGAGGTCGTGGCAAAGTCCGACCTGCCTTACTGCCTTATGCACAATCGAAAGAACAGCGAATATAATAACTTTTTTGAGGACTTTATTGCTGACATAAAGGAAAGCCTTGAAAATGCCGAAAGAGCAGGAATAAAAAAAGAGAATATAATACTCGACGGCGGAGTAGGCTTTGCAAAAAGCTGTGAGCAGAATTTGCAGGTAATCAACTGCACCGACGAGCTTTGCGCTTTAGGTTATCCGGTAATGGTCGCAACCTCAAGAAAATCGGTAATCGGTCTTACTCTTGACCGGGAATTAAACGAGCGTGTAATCGGTACTGTTGCAACTACGGTAATCGGCGTTATGAAAGGTGCATCATTTGTGCGTGTTCACGATATTTCCGAGAATTATGACGCAATCCGAATGACAAAATCCGTTCTGGAGGAAAGAAAATGGATAAAATAACTTTGCAGGGAATTCAGTTTTTCGGCTATCACGGCGTTTTGCAGAGTGAAAAGGAGCTTGGACAGTCTTTCAGCGTTGACTGTGAAATGTATCTTGATACTTCTCTTTGCAACGATGATTTGAACAGAACGGTCAATTATGCAGACGTTGCGTGTGAAATAGTGTCTTTCTGCAAGGAAAACAGATATGATTTGCTCGAAACCCTTGCAGACAGCCTTGCTAAGGATATTTTAGTTAAATATCCCTTAATTAACGAGCTTAATCTGACACTTCACAAGCCGCACGCTCCCATTCCTACAGCTTTTGACGACGTGTCGCTGAATGTTACAAGGGGATGGCACACCTGCTATCTTGCAATCGGCTCAAACTTAGGTGACCGTGAGAAAAACCTCGATACCGTATGGAGCGAGATTGAGAAAAATCCGTATATCAAGGGTGTTTGCAGGTCCGACTATATCGAAACCGAGCCTTACGGAGTTGAGGACCAGCCCGACTTTTTAAACGGCGCAATAAAAATCAGGACGATTCTGACTCCACGTGAACTGCTGAAGTTCTGCAACGATACCGAAATGCTCTGCGGCAGAGTGAGAACAAGACACTGGGGTGAAAGAACGCTTGACGTTGACATTCTGATGTATGACGACGAAGTGCTTTTTACCGATGATTTAAAAATTCCGCACCCCGAAATGCACAAACGAGCATTTGTTTTAGAGCCGCTTGCGCAGATAGAGCCGTATCTGATTCATCCAATCAGGAAAATGAATGTGTCCGAACTGCTTGAACAGGTAAATAAAGGTGAGTGATTATGAATTGCATTGCGGCTGTTGACAGCAACTGGGGAATAGGAATTGATAACAGACTTCTGTTTCATATTCCGCAAGATTTGCATTTTTTTAAAGAAAAGACTGTCGGAAAAACTGTGATTATGGGCAGAAACACCCTGCTGTCACTGCCCGAGCAAAAGCCTCTTGCAAACAGAAGAAATATTGTTTTAAGTACAAGCCTTAAGGAAAATGACTTTATTGTCTGCAAAGATTTAATAAGCCTTTTTGAAAAAATAAAAGGCTATGACAGCGACGAATTATTTGTCATAGGCGGCGAGCAGATTTACAGACTGCTTTTGCCGTATTGCAGTACAGCGTATATCACAAAGGTAAATGCAGAAAAGCCTGCAAACAGATTTTTCAAAAACCTCGATTTATCCGAAAACTGGGAAATGACCTTTAGGGGCGAAACACAAGTATATAACGGAATTGAATTCTGCTTTTGCGAATACAAAAACACCAAACCGAAAACGTCTGACATATTGTTGTGAAAACAGCCGAAGTTGCTATTAACGCAATTTCGGCTTTTTATTTATTTATATATTTTTTTATCATAATTAAAGCGTTTTGGTGAATACATAGAAATTGTCAAATGACATTTCTTTGCGTTGAATTTTGTCCGTTTCGTGCTAAAATATTAATGGTTTAAAAATGCTTGAAAAGGCAATCCAAAGAATGAGGTGTATTTTGTGGAAACGCTTGAGATTTTAAAAAACCTCGCCATAATTCTGATTGCGGCAAAGCTTTGCGGACTTGTTGTGCGCAAGCTTCACGGCCCTCAGGTTGTCGGCGAGATTATCGCTGGACTTATCGTAGGACCTTGCCTGCTTAACTTCGTACAGTACGATGATTTTATTTCGGGTATGGCTGAAATCGGCGTTGTGCTTCTTATGTTTGCGGCTGGTCTGGGAACAGATTTGAAGGAGCTTGTCAAAACGGGCTTTGTGTCGTTTATGATTGCGCTGGCGGGCGTTGTCGTATCAATACTCGGCGGTGCGGCAATTTACCTTGCATTCGGCTTTGGCGAGCCTGGAACGCAGATGCTTGAGGCGATTTTTGTCGGTACAATTCTTGCCGCAACCTCGGTAAGTATCACTGTTCAGGCACTTAAAGAAATGGGACACCTTAAAGGCAAGGTAGCTACTACAATTCTTTCGGCGGCAGTTATCGACGACGTAATCGGCATTGTTCTGCTTACCGTCGTAATCGGCTTCAAGGACCCGAAGGTTCAGCCGCTCAGTGTTTGCATTAATATTGTTATTTTCTTTGCACTTGCAGTTGTGCTCGGCTTTGCTTTGTATTTTCTGTTCAAGTGGCTCGACAAACGCTGGCCTCATTCAAGAAGAATCCCGATTTTCGGACTTGCGCTCTGCTTTGCGTGTGCATATTGCGCAGAAGAATTTTTCGGAATTGCCGACATTACAGGCGCATACGTTGCAGGTATTATCCTCTGTAATATCAAGGATTCGCCCTATATTGAAAGAAAAATGGACGTAAGCTCCTATATGATTTTCGGGCCTGTTTTCTTTGCAAGCATCGGACTTCAGACAAGCTTTGATAATTTTGATATGTCTATGCTGTGGTTTTCAATTGCGCTCGTTGCCGTTGCGCTTGTCACAAAGGTGCTCGGCTGCGGCGGTACGGCAAGGCTTTGCAGATTCAACACAACCGACTCGCTTAAAATCGGCGTCGGTATGATGAACAGGGGAGAGGTCGGACTGATTGTAGCCAAAAAGGGACTTGATACGGGACTTATGTCGCCCGAATTTTTCACTCCCGTAATCATTCTCATTATCGTTTCATCACTTGCAACTCCGATTCTGCTCAAGCTGATTTACACAAAATGGCCCGACAAAAAGCCTGCAAATGCTTTGAGTGCACATGAGGAAAAAGAAAAGGTTTATCCGCAGGAGTCAATCGGCGCAACAGCAAATATAACAGCAGACCAGTTTCAGGATAATAACGAAGAATAACATATTGTCGATAATAAAAGACGGTACAGTCGAAGGTTTGACTGTACCGTTATTGTTTTATTACGTTTGCTAAACCATAATTTAGCGGTGAGTTGACTCGCAAAAAAAATTAAAAATTTCGGT
>DXYG01000049.1 GCA_019415925.1 Clostridiales bacterium | reverse complement strand
TAGAGGTTTCCTGTATTGAACCATATAGTCAAGTAATGTTCCATCTGGGATACGAGTTTGATGAAAATGATGCACATGATGTGAAGTTATTGTGTGAGACACTTCATATCGAAATTCCAAATGAGTATAGATAACTGCAAATAACAGTTTGTAGGGGAGTTCTGATACTCCCCTATAAAAATGGCTATTTATCAACTGTTTGTTGTGACATAGCCAAAAGTAATTTCAAATTAAAAATAATCAAGTGCAGAAAACGTTATTTAGCCGTTTTTCTGCACTTATTTATTTTTCAAAGTAATTTACATTTTTGTTTCGGTATGGTATAATAATTTATATTTCAATGTAAAGTTGGTAGAAAAATGAGCAATGAATTAAACGGCGAACAGATAAAGCTTACAAGAAGTGAAGCAAGAGAACAGGCATTTATGCTTTTGTTCTCAAAATCCTTTGATGATGAACCGCTGGAAGCTACAATTGAAGATAATTCCGAAATGTTTGAGGGCGGAGTGTGCGGCTATGCACAGTCGGTTGTTAGTGCAATTGAAGATAAAAAAGAAGAAATTGATGCGGAAATTTCAAAATTACTTAAAAAAGGCTGGACAATTTCAAGAATTTCAAAGCCCTCTCTTGCAATTCTCCGTCTTGCATTTTACGAGATAAAATACCTTGACAGCGTACCCGACAGCGTATCTGTAAACGAGGCTGTAGAGCTTGCAAAGAAATATACAATTGACGAAAGCAAGTTTGTCAACGGAATTCTCGGTTCATTTATCCGCAGTAAAGAGGGAGCAGAATGAGCCTTTTTCTCGGAATTGATACCTCAAATTACACCACCTCAACTGCGCTTTTTAACAGCAAAACAGGTGAAATGCTCCAACAGAAAAAGCTTTTGCCCGTAAAGCACGGTCAGCTCGGACTTCGCCAGAGCGACGCCGTTTTTCATCACACAGCGCAGTTACATTCGCTTTTTTCAGAGCTTGTAAAGGATATTGATGTTAATCAGATAGCCGCAATCGGGGTTTCAACAAAACCTCGTCCGATTGACGGCTCTTATATGCCGTGTTTCACTGTCGGAGAAAACACGGCAAAAATTTTATCCTCAGCACTCAGAATCCCTTTTTTTCAATTTTCACATCAGGAGGGGCACATTTCTGCGGCGCTTTTCAGTGCAGAGCGTGATAATTTGTTTTCAGAAAACTTTATTGCTTTTCACGTCAGCGGAGGCACAACCGAAGCAGTGCTTGCAAATGGAAACGGTGACAGCTTTTCTGCTGACCTTGTTGCATCTTCGCTTGATTTGCACGCAGGTCAGGCGGTGGACAGAGTAGGCGTAATGCTCGGTCTTGACTTTCCGTGCGGTGCAGAGCTTGAAAAGCTTGCGCTTAAAAATACCGAAAAAATTAATGTCCACCCAAGCTTAAAGGGTTGTGACTGTTGTCTGAGCGGAATTGAAAATATCTGCAAAAAACTTCTTAGTGACGGAAAAAGCGCTGAATATATTTCCGCTTACTGCCTTGAATACATCAGAAAAACTCTTATGATGATGAGTGACAGACTGCTTGAAAAATACGGCAGACTTCCGCTTGTTTTTGCAGGCGGAGTTATGTCGAACACTATAATTAAAAATTTTTTTACAGAAAAATATAACGCAGTTTTTGCCGAGCCTTGCTACTCAACCGACAATGCGGCAGGAATTGCATATCTTGCATACAGGAAGTTTAAAAATGTACACACCTGATTTTAAAGCACCGAGAGTGCTTACTGTTTCACAGCTTAATTTTTACATTAAATCGCTGATTGATAACGACTCAAAACTGAATATTGTCTTTCTCTCGGGTGAAATTTCAAATCTAACAGACCACTACCGAAGCGGACATATCTATCTTTCACTTAAAGATGAAAAATCAGTAATCCGTGCCGTGATGTTTGCGGGAAACGCAAGAAATCTTCGTTTTAAGCCGACAGACGGAATGAAAGTAATTTGCCGAGGCAGGGTAGCTGTTTACGAGCCTACAGGTCAGTATCAGCTCTATATTGAGGATATGCAGCCTGACGGAATCGGTGCGCTTACGCTTGCGTATGAACAGCTAAAAAAGAAGCTTGCCGAAAAAGGACTTTTTGATTCTGCACACAAAAAGCCGTTGCCTAAATTTCCACAAACTGTCGGAGTAATAACCTCGCCTACGGGTGCGGCTGTACAGGATATCCGTAATATTCTCTACAGAAGATTTCCCTGCATTAATATTGTTATGTGTCCTGTACTTGTTCAGGGTGACAGTGCTCCCGAACAGCTTGTACGTGCAGTGAAAACGCTTGATATGCACAATGCCTGCGATGTAATAATAATCGGCAGGGGCGGCGGCTCAATTGAGGATTTGTGGGCGTTTAACGATGAAGCGCTTGCTAATGCAATCTACGACTGCAAAATTCCTGTAATTTCCGCAGTCGGTCACGAAACTGATTTTACAATCTGCGACTTTGTTTCCGATATGCGTGCTCCGACTCCGTCGGCGGCGGCTGAGCTTGCCGTTCCCGACAAAGCAGAATTAATGTCGTATTATAATTCACAGCTCCAGTATCTATCTTCCTTTATGGATTCACAAATCAGAAAAAGCAGTTCACAGCTAATTGATTTTCAGCGCAGAGTTTCCCTTGTATCGCCTCTGTCAAGAATTGAAAAGTATGAGAAAAATATTGAGCTGTTACTGAATAAAATGCAGAATACTATTAACGAAAAGTATAATGAAAAATCAAATGAGATAACAAAGATTTCCGCCAAGCTCGAAAGCCTTAATCCGCTTTCAGTTCTTTCAAGAGGTTACTCAATAGCCGAAAAAGACGGCAGTGTAATTACTTCAAGCACACAGCTTAGCAAGGGAGATAAATTCACGCTTGAGTTTTCTGACGGAAAAATCAATGCAACAGTAAACGGTGATTGATTATGGCTTTTGCACATTTGCACGTTCATACCGAATACAGCCTGCTTGACGGTGCGTGCCGTATAAATAGAATAGCTTCTGCCGCACGTCAGAAGGGTATGACCTCACTGGCAATAACCGACCACGGCGTAATGTATGGTGTAATTGACTTTTACAGAGCGTGTATTAAAGAGAATATCAAGCCTGTTATCGGTTGTGAGGTCTACGTTGCTCCTCACTCACGCTTTGACAAAACCTCGTCATACGAAAAGTACTATCATATGGTGCTCCTTTGTGAGAACAATACAGGTTATCAGAATCTAATAAAGCTTGTTTCTTACGGCTTTACGGAAGGATTTTATTCCAAGCCGAGAATTGATGACGAATTGCTTGAAAAATATCACGAGGGATTAATCTGCCTTTCAGCCTGCCTTGCAGGTGAAATACCGCAAAAGCTCCTCGACGGTGATTATTATGCGGCAAAAGCCAAAGCTGAGTATTACAGGGATTTGTTTGGTAATGACAATTTCTTTATTGAGCTTCAGGACCACGGGATTGAAGAACAGCAGAGAATTATCCCAAGCCTTGTGCGCATAGCAGACGAAATCGGTGTAGATATTGTCGCAACGAACGACAGTCACTACATTGAAAAAGAGGACAGCAAAACACACAATATTTTACTCTGTATTCAGACTAACCGTACAATCAACGACAACGACAGAATGGAGTTTCAGACCAACGAGTTCTATCTGAAAACCGAAGAAGAAATGCGTGAGCTTTTCCCGAAATATCCGCAGGCAATTGAGAATACACAGAAAATTGCAGACAGATGCAACGTAGAGTTTGAATTCGGTGTTCGCAAGCTTCCACGTTTTGACGTTCCGAACAACGAAGACCATCTTGAATATTTCAGAAGAAATTGCTACAAGGGACTGTACAAGCACTACGGCGAAAATCCCGACCAAAGCCTTATTGACCGACTTGAATACGAAATAAGCACAGTTTCAAAAATGGGTTTTGTCGATTATTATTTAATCGTAAACGACTTTGTCCGGTATGCAAAGTCAAACGGGATTCCGGTAGGACCCGGCAGAGGCTCCGGTGCAGGTTCGCTTTGCGCCTACTGTATCGGAATTACTGCAATTGACCCGATAAAATACAATCTGCTTTTTGAACGCTTTTTAAACCCAGAACGTGTCAGTATGCCCGATTTTGATATTGACTTCTGCAAGGAACGCAGGGGAGAGGTAATAGACTACGTGGTTCGTAAGTACGGCGAAGACCACGTTGCCCAGATTATCTCTTTCGGAACAATGGCGGCAAGGGGTGCAATTCGTGATGTCGGCAGAGCGCTTGCAATTCCGTACGCAACGGTTGACGTAATTGCAAAGCTCGTTCCAATGGAGCTCAACATAACAATTGAAAAGGCACTCAAAATCAGTTCAGAGCTTAATAAACGCTACAGCGAGGACGAGCAGACTAAAAATCTACTCGATATTGCAATGAGTATTGAGGGAATGCCTCGCCACGCCACAATGCACGCCGCAGGTGTTGTAATTACCGACAAGCCTGTTTCCGACTATGTACCGCTTTCTAAAAATGACGATAACGTCGTTACGCAGTTTACTATGACAACCCTTGAAGAGCTCGGTCTGCTCAAAATGGATTTTCTCGGACTGCGCAACTTAACTGTAATTGATGATGCAGAAAAGCTTATAAACCACAATCACCCGGAATACAATCCCGAAAATGTAAGGGAAAATGATGAAAATGTCTTTAAGATGATTTCAAAAGGCTATACCGAGGGTGTGTTCCAGTTTGAAAGTCAGGGTATGCGCAACGTGCTTACCCAGCTAAAACCCGACAGCGTTGAGGATTTGATTGCCGTACTTTCTCTTTACCGTCCCGGACCTATGGACAGTATCCCCACCTACATTGACTGCCGACACAACCCGTCGCATATACGCTATAAGCACCCAATGCTCAAAGAAATTCTTGAAGTAACCTACGGCTGTATTGTCTATCAGGAACAGGTAATGCAGATTTTCCGTACTCTTGCAGGCTACAGTCTCGGACGAGCAGACATTGTGCGCCGTGCAATGAGCAAGAAAAAGCACGCCGTAATGGAAAAGGAAAGAAACATTTTCATTCACGGTCTTACCGATGAAAACGGCAATATTGTTGTTGACGGCTGCATAAGACGTGGTATTGACGAAAAGACCGCAAATTCCATTTATGATGAAATGGAAAGCTTTGCATCCTACGCTTTCAATAAATCCCACGCAGCGGCATATGCTTCAATATCCTATAAAACAGCGTGGCTTAAGTGCTACTACCCACGTGAATATATGGCGGCTCTGCTGTCGAGCGTACTTGATAATCAGAACAAAATGGCTGTATATATAGGCGAATGTCAGCGGTTAGGAATCAAAGTCCTTCCGCCCGATGTAAACGAAAGTAATCATGGATTTTCCGTAATTGGCGGGAATATCCGCTACGGCTTGCTTGCAATAAAAAACCTCGGAAGACAGTTTATTGATGAAATTATTGCTGAAAGAAGATATAAGCCTTATAAATCATTTTATGATTTCTGCAAACGTCTTTACGGCAGAAATATGAACAGCAGAGCAATTGAAAGCCTTATAAAATGCGGAGCTTTCGATACTCTCGGTGCAAACCGCAGACAACTCCTTGCAGTAAGCAAAACAGTTCTTGACGATTTGGATTACGAATCTAAGCGCAATATGGGCGGACAGATTTCGTTTTTTGATTTGGGAGGAGAAGCTCAGAAAACCTCTTCCGAGCCTGAAATACCTGATATGGATGAATTCCCGAAAAATGAGCTTCTGCATATGGAAAATGAAATTGCAGGAATGTATTTAAGCGGTCACCCTATGGACGATTACACCGAATTTTCACGTATAATTAAAGCCGACAGAACGGGCGAGATTATTTCAAATGATTCGGGACTCTATTTTGACGGCAAAAAGGTGTCGCTTGTCTGCATCGTTTCAAAGGTTAAAACTCAGCTTACAAAGAACAATAAAATGATGGCTTTTGTGAATATTGAGGACAGATACGGCTCAATGGAGGCTGTTGTTTTTCCGAATGTCTATGAAAAGTACGCTTTAAATTTAAGTGACGGTAACGCAATTTTAATTCGTGGAACGCTGAATTTTAAAGAAAACGAAGAGCCAAAGCTTATTTGCGATTCAATCGAAAAGGCTCGCTCGAATGAGGAATGTAAAAGCAACAGTTTTGCAATCAATGCAGGACAGCAGGCACGTAATATACCTGCAAAGCCTGTCAATGCAAAACCGTCTGCATTGTATATTCGTATTGACGATTTAAACACCGAGCTTTATTTTAAGGCAAAGCGTGTGCTCGATATTTTTGAAGGACCCACACCGGTCATTTTTTATCTTACAAACTCGAACAGAAAGGTAAAAGCACCCTCGTCTATGTGGGTTTCACTTAATGATGTAATGATAAAAGAGCTCAATTTTCAGCTCGGAGATAAAAACGTAGCGACAAAATAGACAAAAATTATTATTTCAAATTATTTACATTTAATGAATATTAGCAAAACTATTGAAAAGTAAAGTTATATGTTGTATAATACTATTTGTAAAAAACACTTTAACACATAAAAGTGTAAAAGCATAAAAGCATTTAGGAGGAAAATTTATGAAAAAGTCTAAAAAAATATTAGCTGTTTTACTTGCAGCTCTTACAATGTCGTTTGCACTCGTAGGCTGCGGCGGTTCATCAAGTTCTTCAAGCGAAGCTTCGGGCAGTTCAAATAAGGCTGATGCCGACAAGGTTTACAACATCGGTATCTGTCAGCTCGTTCAGCACGACGCTCTGGATGCTGCAACAAAGGGCTTTAAAGATAAGCTTACTGAGTTACTCGGCGAAGATAAGGTTACATTTGATGAGAAAAATGCTGCAGGTGACTCAGCAACCTGCTCAACTATCTGCAACCAGTTTGTTACAAGCAAGGTTGATTTGATTCTTGCAAATGCAACTCCTGCTCTTCAGGCTGCTATGTCATCAACAAAGGACATTCCGATTCTCGGTACATCTGTTACAGATTACGCAACTGCTCTTAATATCAGCGATTGGAAGGGCACAACAGGTGCTAACATTTCAGGCACTTCTGACCTTGCACCTCTTGATGGACAGGCAGAAATGCTCAAGGAGCTTTTCCCCGATGCTAAAAAGGTTGGTATCGTTTACTGCTCAAGTGAGCCTAACTCAATTTATCAGGCAGATACAATCACAGGCTATCTTAAAGATTTTGGATATGAGGTTAAAACATACACATTCTCTGACTCAAACGATGTTGCTTCAGTAACAACAACTGCTTGCAGTGAAAGTGATGTACTCTACATTCCTACAGATAACACAGCCGCTTCCTGCACAAAGGCAATCAATAACGTAGCTCTTGAAAAGAAAATCCCGATTGTTGCAGGCGAAGAAGGCATCTGCGCAGGCTGCGGTGTTGCAACACTTTCAATCAGCTACTATGACCTTGGTCAGAAAACAGGCGAAATGGCTTATGACATTCTCGTAAACGGCGCTGACATCAGCAAAATGGAAATTCAGAGTGCACCTAAATTCACAAAGAAGTACAATGAAGAAATCTGTAAAACTCTCGGCATCAAGGTACCTGACGATTACGAGGCAATTGCAGCTGAATAATTTTAAAATCTAATTGATTTTTAGGGACTATCTCAAAGCATTAGCTTGCTTTGAGACAGCCCCTTGATTGTGTTAATAGGGATAATATTTTAATTGAAATAAAAAATAAAGGGATAATACTTGTGGAATCTATACTTTCTTATTTTGCATCATTAAATCCGATGAATCTTCTCGGAAGTATGCCCGGTGCTATTGCCCAGGGAATAATCTGGGGCATAATGGCGCTCGGTGTTTACATAACATTCAGAATACTCGACATAGCCGACTTGACGGTTGACGGCTCGTTTACAACAGGCGGTGCAGTTACCGTTATGCTTAAAATTGCAGGATTTCCTATGTGGTCGTGCCTGTTTATAGCAGTTCTTGCAGGACTTGCCGCAGGCGCAGTAACAGGACTTTTGCATACAAAGCTCGGTATTCCTGCAATTCTTTCAGGTATACTTACTCAGCTTGCGTTATATTCCATTAACTTAAGAATAATGGGTATGTCAGCAAACAAGTCTTTCAATTTCGGCGAAACAGATTTGTATGTTACGCTTGGCAATATTCCGATGGCTATATTAGTAACGGCTATTTTTGCAATTGCAATAATTCTGCTCCTCTACTGGTATTTCGGAACAGAACAAGGCTCTGCTCTTCGTGCAACAGGCAGTAACCATTCAATGAGCAGTGCACAGGGAATTAACATTAATAATATGAAAATAATCGGTCTTGCACTTTCCAATGCCCTTGTTGCTCTTTCGGGCGGACTTATGTCGCAGTTCCAGGGCTATGTTGATATCAATATGGGCAGAGGTGCAATCGTAATCGGTCTTGCAGCAGTAATTATCGGTGAGGTAATCGGTCTTGCACTCCTTGGCAAACACCTCAATTTCTGGGGAAAGCTTACGTTTGTCGTTCTTGGCGGAGTAGTTTACTATATTGTAATTTCAATAGTACTCTGGCTGAAGCTCGATTCAAACGACTTAAAGCTGTTTACAGCCGTAATAGTAGCACTGTTCCTTGCAGTACCTTACCTTAAGGGACAGAAAAAAAGCTCATTCAAGCTTGCAAAGAAGAGAGGGGAAAAGTTAGATGCTGAGAATAAATAAAATTGAAAAAACTTTTAACCCCGGTACAATAAATGAGAAAAAGGCTTTAACCGGCGTTTCGCTCCACCTTGAAAAGGGAGATTTTGTAACAATAATCGGCGGTAACGGCGCAGGAAAGTCTACCCTTATGAACGCAATAACGGGTGTGTGGCCTGTTGATAACGGAAGTATCTACCTTGACGGAGTCAATATCACAGGCTTAAAGGAGCACAAAAGGGCAAAGTTTATCGGCAGAGTATTTCAGGACCCGATGATGGGTACTGCACCCGATATGCAGATTGTGGAAAACCTTGCATTAGCTTACAGGCGCGGAAAAAACAGAACCTTAAGATGGGGAACAACTTCAGCCGAAAAGGCAATGTTCCGTGAAAAGCTGTCAACACTCGGTCTTGGCCTTGAAGACAGAATGACCACAAAGGTTGGTTTGCTTTCGGGCGGACAAAGACAGGCTCTTACACTTTTGATGGCGTCTTTGAGAACACCGAAGCTCCTTTTGCTCGACGAGCATACAGCGGCTCTTGACCCTGCTACCGCCGCAAAGGTGCTTGACCTTTCTGATAAAATCATCAGCGATGAAGGTCTTACTGCTATGATGATTACTCATAATATGCACGATGCAATCACTCACGGAAACCGTCTTATTATGATGAATGAAGGTAAAATAATTCTTGATATTTCAGGTGAAGAGAAGAAAAAATTAACTGTTGAGCATCTGTTACAGAAGTTTGAACAGATAAGCGGCTCAAAGCTTGAAAATGACAGAATGTTGTTAAGTGCAGATTAAAATGACAAAAGCGGTCGCATAATTCGACCGCTTTAATATTTGTATATATTTTATTTTGCTTCCCAGTTTTTGCTCTCAGCAATATTATCACAGGCCTCACAGCTTAACTGATAGTTTGTCTTGCCGTCGGCAGTCCAGACTACAAGATTATACATAATAAGTCTTTTATCTTTATCAAAATAGCCCGGGGTCTTATCTTTTTCGTTTTTCAGCTTGACTTCTTCAAGTGTTGCAAAGTAATCTTCATAATATTTTCTTACTTCGTCCTCACTCTTATCGGTCTTGAAATAAACAATCTTATTACCGATTAAATCAGTTGATGTAACAAGATATGTAGTATCGTCGGTTGTTTTGAGCTTTGCTTTGTAACCGTCATCATATTCATACGGAAGCTGGTATCCGTCAGCAGGAACCTTGACCTGTGTTGAAGAAGAATTTGATGATGAACAAGCAGTTGTTGCAACACACATAGCGGCAATTATAGCAGCACATAATAATTTTAAAAGAATTTTTTTGATTTTCATACTCTGTTTCTCCTGCAAATTTTTTATTATATCATTAAATAAATAATAATATATTTTTAATTCAATGTCAATGCAATTTCGCATAATTAACAGCAAAATAATTTAATTTGCAAATTAATTTGTTTAAAACTTATATTTATTTTCTTCTAAAATATATGAGTTGATAAGATTTACAATTAATAAGCAGTAAGAAAATCAGCTATATGTACATTAAAAAAATTATGTTTATAAAAATAAAGGTCAAAAATAGTCAAATTTCTCTTGACATTTCAAAAATATGGTATAAAATATAATTAGCACTCAGGAAGTGAGAGTGCTAAAAATAATCTAATCTATATTTTATATTTTTACAGGAGGCTGTATTATGAGTATTAAACCATTGCTTGACAGAGTAGTATTAAAAGTTGAAGAGGCTGAGGAAAAAACCAAAAGCGGAATTATCCTTTCATCCGCAGCACAGGAAAAGCCTCAGTTTGCTACTGTTGTAGCAGTTGGCCCCGGCGGAATCGTTGACGGAAACGAAGTTGAAATGTACGTTAAGGTTGGCGACAAGGTAATCGCAAGCAAGTATGCAGGAACAGAAGTTAAGCTTGACGGCGAAGAATACACAATCGTTCGTCAGTCAGATATTCTTGCAACAGTTGAATAACAGTAAAGTATTTTTATCGGAGGTAATTAATTATGGCTAAACAAATCGCATACGGTGAAGAAGCAAGAAAAGCTCTTATGAAGGGCATTGACCAGCTTGCAGATACAGTAAAAATCACACTTGGACCTAAGGGCAGAAACGTAGTTCTCGACAAGAAGTTCGGTGCTCCGTTAATTACAAACGACGGTGTTACAATCGCAAAGGAAATCGAGCTTGACGATCCCTTTGAAAATATGGGCGCACAGCTTGTAAAGGAAGTTTCAATCAAGACAAACGACGTTGCAGGCGACGGTACAACAACAGCTACCCTTCTTGCTCAGGCTCTTATCAGAGAGGGTATGAAGAACGTAACAGCAGGCGCTAATCCAATGGTACTTAAAAAGGGTATCGCAGACGCAGTAGAGGTTGCTGTAAAGGCAGTTAAGGACAACAGCCAGAAGGTAGCCGGCACAGAGGATATTGCGAGAGTTGCAACTGTTTCTTCACAGGACGAATTTATCGGCAAGCTCATTGCAGAGGCAATGGATAAGGTTACAACAGACGGCGTAATCACTGTTGAGGAGTCAAAGACAGCAGAAACCTACAGCGAAGTTGTTGAAGGTATGATGTTCGACAGAGGCTACATTGCTCCTTATATGGTAACAGATACAGACAAAATGGTAGCAGAGCTTGACAATCCGCTCATTCTTATCACAGACAAGAAGATTTCAACAACACAGGAAATTCTTCCTCTCCTTGAGCAGGTAGTACAGTCAGGCAGAAAGCTCCTCATCATCGCAGAAGACGTTGAGGGCGAGGCACTCACAACTCTCGTTCTCAATAAGCTCCGTGGTACATTCACTTGCGTTGCAGTAAAGGCTCCCGGATTTGGTGACAGAAGAAAAGAAATGCTTCAGGATATCGCAATTCTTACAGGCGGTACAGTAATCACTTCCGACCTCGGTCTTGAGCTTAAGGATACAACAGTTGACCAGCTCGGTACAGCTCGTCAGGTTAAGGTTGAAAAGGAAAACACAATCATCGTTGACGGTTCAGGCGACAAGGACGCAATCAAGGGCAGAGTTGCTCAGATCAGACAGCAGATTGATAATACAACATCAGACTTTGACCGTGAAAAGCTTCAGGAGCGTCTTGCAAAGCTAGCAGGCGGCGTAGCAGTAATCAAGGTTGGTGCAGCTACAGAAGTTGAAATGAAGGAGAAGAAGCTCCGCATTGAGGACGCACTCGCAGCTACAAAAGCAGCAGTTGAAGAAGGCATCGTTGCAGGCGGTGGTATCGCTTGTATGAACGCTATTCCTGCTGTATCAGCTTATGTTGATACACTTGAGGGCGACGCTAAGACAGGTGCAAAGATTGTTCTTAAGGCACTTGAAGAGCCTCTCCGTCAGATTGCCGCAAACGCAGGTCTTGAAGGCAGCGTAATTGCAGAAAATGTAAAGAAGGCTAACAAGGTTGGCTATGGCTTTAACGCTCTTACAGAGGAATACACAGATATGGTAGCAGCAGGTATCGTTGACCCGACAAAGGTAACACGTTCAGCTCTCCAGAACGCTTCTTCTGTTGCAGCAATGGTACTCACAACAGAGTCACTTGTTGCCGACATCAAGGAGCCTGCCGCTCCCGCAGCTCCCGCATCACCCGATATGGGCGGAATGTACTAATTAAATAATTAATTTGTTGAATTTTTATACAACAGACTGTCAATTCCGACAGTCTGTTGTTTTTTAATTTTAAACATAATTAAAAATAATCACTGACTGCTTGACAATATGTAGTAAAAACGCTAAAATTAAATTAAAGAAATATATATTATTTTATTAATTTTTTCAGGAGGAATTTTTATGAAAAGATTGTTTTTAAAACGTGTAGTTTCAGTTTTAGTTTCTTTTGTTTTGCTTATCAGCGCAATGAGTTTTTCTGCTTTTGCTGCCGAAATTGATGAATACGACTATTTTACAAAATATACCACCGGTGACGGTACTGTTGTATATCAGGATATAAATACTCAGGATAAGTACACTTATATAGGTACAGGCGAGAACAGCGACGGCACAAAGTTTGATGTTTTATGCTGGTATGGTATTATTTGCGCTATGGAATGCGTAAATGTATTTGGCGACTATATTTTATATAGTCCCGGAGTTACAGGCGGCGACGAAGAAGGAATATACTTCATTGTAACTGAAGACGGCGTTTCCATCATTAATGATGCATATGCAAATAACATAGTTGAAATAGATAAGTTTTACAAGGTAATGAAATCCAACGACAAGACATTTTCTCGTATTTCATTATTCGGTGATGCAGACAGTGACGGGAGACTTAGTGTAAAAGATGCAACTGAAATTCAGAAATATATTGCCGGTATTGAAAGTCAGAGAAGATATATTTGCGAATATAAAACTGTAATTGATATTAACGGCGACGGTTTTGTTGATATAACTGATGCAACAGCTTTAAACAAAATGCTTGCTGAAGGATAATTTATATTTAACATAATCAAGGGCGTTGCAAAACTGCAATGCCCTTGCTTTTTTTATTGCCGTATATTATAATAGATTGCATAGAATATTTGTATTTAGCAGGTGGTTTTATGAAGATAAAGGAAGATTTCATTTTGCGCAAGGTTGCTGATTCTTACGTTGTAGTACCTGTAAATAATATGTCGCTCGACTTTAACGGCATTATAAACCTTAACGAAACAGGTGCTTTCCTTTTCAGACTTTTGCAAATCGGAGCAGACAGGGAAGAACTTTTAAGCAAATTGCTTGACGAATATGAGGTTACGCCTCAAAAAGCCGAGAAAGATATTGATTTGTTCATAGAAAAGGTAAAGGACGCTGATATTCTTGATTAAAGAAGTCGCAATTGATGACGTTATTGATATAATGGTTGAAAAACTAAACAGCGGAGGTACAGTGACCTTTACCCCTAAAGGCAAAAGTATGCTGCCTATGCTGCGTGACGGTGAAGACGTTGTTGTCCTGTCAAAGCCACACGGAAGGCTGCATCTTTTTGATATTCCGTTTTATAAGAGGAGCAATGGCGCTTACGTCCTCCACAGAATTGTAAACTTTGACGCTGACGGAAGCTATGTGCTATGCGGCGATAATCAGTTTGATTTAGAGCACGGAATAAAAGACAGTGACATAATAGGCGTTGTAACTGCGTTTTACCGCAAAGGAAAGGCATACAGCGTAAGCTCTTTCAGCTACAGACTGTATGTTAATTTTTGGTTTTATACTCGGTTTTTCAGACATTCATACCGTTTCGGTGTAAATAAAGTTTCAAAATTATTCGGAAAAGGAAATAAAAAATCAGATGAAAAAACAGTTGAGTGATATTGAGAAAAAAGAATATTCCTATTTAATCGGAGTGTTATCCTCTGCTGTTAATGAAACACCTGCTCCTGTTCCTTATGAGGGCATAAACTGGCTCAGACTGTTCAACATTTCAAAAGTCTGCGGATTGAATTCAGCTTTTGCAAATACGGTTTTAACGCTTCCAAAAGAATATTTGCCGAATGATGAAACAGTTAAAATTCTGAAAGAGAATATTAACGCTGAAATTTTAATTGACAGCAATCACGGATATGAGATTGAAAAGGTTCTTTCTGCCTTCGATAAGTATAAAATCAAAAATGTTCCGCTCAAAGGCTATTTTATTAAAAATGAATATCCTCGTTCCGATTTCCGCTCAATAAGTGATTATGACATTCTTTTTGACAGGAATCAGATTGATTTGGCAAAAAAAGCATTCTCAGAACTCGGCTATGAATTTTTACATAACGATGATAATCAGTACCACTTTCAGAAAAAACCGTATATGTACATCGAAATGCATGCAACCCTTGTTCATGAGTGGGAAAGCTATTATCCGTACCTTGTTGACATAATTGACAAAACCGTAAAGCGTGACGGCTATGAGTTTTCGTATGAATTAAGCCTTGAAGACCATTATTTGTATATGCTAGTCCACAATTCAAATCATTTCAGATTAGGCGGATTGAGCATCAGAATGTTGCTTGATACTTATGTATATTATTGCAATCATAAGGTTGATTTTGACTTCGATTATTTAAGAGATAAGCTCAGACTTTTTAAACTCGATACTTTTGAAAAGCGTATAAGAGAAATTGCGTTCAACTGGTTTTCTCCCGACAGGCAAAGGATTACCTTCGATGATTTGGAGGTATTCATTCTTCTTAGTGCAAGGCTCGGCAGAGTTGATGCAGGCGTAATGATAAGCTCGCACAAGATGATTAAGTCGGCGGAGAAAGAGGGAAAAAGCAAGTCAAAGTTTTCGTATTTCTTAAACAGCTTGTTTCCTAATAAAAAATTTATGTCAGTAAATTATCCCTATGTAAACAAATATCCGTTTTTACTTCCTGTTTCGTGGACTCAGATGTGGTTCAGAAGATTCTTCATAGATAAAAACGTCAGCGTAAAAAAAGGATTGAAAAACCGATTTTCTTACACTGATGATGATATAAAATATTATGAAGGCTTGCTTAAAGAAACAGGCTTTGATGATTTTGAATTTAAATAAATACAGGCTGTAATGTGTATCGGTAAAGTAACCCTACACATTACAGCCTTTGTTTTAATTTGAAAGAAATTGTTTAAAAGCGGTCGGGCAAAGAAGTTTTGATAATATCAAGCTGTCTGCTCAAATTGCGTTTCGAGATACTCGGCTTATGCATTTTTCGTTTCGGGAATTGCTTTCAGCTTTCCGACAATTTCTTTAACCTTTGTAAATTTGCCTTCGAGTATTGTGTTCATTCCGAATGCCGCAGTCGGAATCAGCAGGGGAATATATGTCAGAATGTACTGTGATTTTCCTTCAAAAAGAAGATGATATCCGAATCCTCCAAGGACTACAAGTAAAAGCAAGGCAGTTTCGATATTCGTCTTGCGTTTCAGGAACAAGCAGTAAATACCTATTACAAACAGGATATACAGAATCTGAATATAGAGGTTGAAATAAAGCTCAAAGAACTGTCCTAAGCTTCCGTTATACATTCCGTTGCCAATTGAGTTTACGTTATAGCTGTGTGACTTTACCTCACTTACCCAGATGCTTTCAAATGTAGGCTCGTTCCATTGGCTTACAATTTTCTTGCCAAAGAAGTCAATTGCATATCCGGGATTGCTTCCGAACACGTCTAATCTGTTCTTTATGTCGTTCCAGGCTCTCCGGTCGGCAATTTTGTTGTCAAGGTTACTGCTTTTATATGTTTCAAGCGCAATTCCGTTGTACCAACCGGGAGCCATATATGAATCATTAAGTCCCATATCAAGGTACATTGTCTGAGAAACACCGTCGGCAAGGTCGGTATTTGCTCTGCTTTCGTAGCTTATAACAATCAGATTATTTATGCCTACGGTTGCAACGCAAAGTGCAAGTGCAAATGCAATACTCTGCCACTTTTTTTCTCTCACCGTGTGAACTGTCAGCATAACCACAAACGCAACAAGGTAAATCATATTGTTGTACTTTGCCATAGTCGCCAGAACAAGAAGCGCTGCACAGGGGATAAGAAGCGTATACTTTGAAGTCTGAAAATATCTTATCAAAAAGTAGCTTGCCCAGATTGCACAGCACATTCCGATGATGTTTCCGTAAACGAAGGTGCAGAAAAGCATCGGCTGAAAACAGCCTGCAAGCAGTAAAATCGTGATAAATTCAATAGAACGTCTTTTAAAAACACACTTTGTAATTTTTGCAATGCCAAGATACGCAACAGCTACGCAAATTACATTCAGAACCTGCACGGGCATAGAGCTTGAAATGCCGAAAATTCTGTAAATTATCTCGCTGATAAACACAAATCCAAGCTGGAACGGATAGAAGTTATAGTAAGCGTGACCGTTATAGTATGCGCTGTTATAAAACTCTCCGTTACCCGTTATTGACGAATAATCGCCCAAAGTTGCCTCTGTTGCTGTTTCAAACACGTTCTGACTGTCAGCCGCAGGAATTGACGCAACGGAAAAAATCCATATCAGACCAAGCAGAACTGTGTAAATTACAAGACCGACTTCCATAAAGCGTAAATCAATTTTTGGAAAGAAGTCGTAGTGCTTTTTCATTTTAAATACAAATACTGTAAAAATAGCTGTGCAGAAAATGTTCAGTGCAATATTATCCATTTCATAAAGGACTTTTTCGCTTGAATATGCAGCCTCGTCAAAGACGCTTGTCTGCAAAAAGCTCATAATTGCTATGTATCCGAATGCAATAAACAAAAACAGACAAATTATATTTACAATTACAAATTCAAACGTACTTTGTCTGCTGATTGTCTTAACGGTAGCGTTCTTGCTGTTTACACTTTTGTTTTTTAAATTTTTATTTTTTGTTCCTGTATTTTTCATAATTATTTCCGCCTGTTAAAATTCCTTTTTTACCGAGCGCACAAAAAGCTTACTCAAAGCCTCTTTTGCATCGACATTATTAAACAGAACGTCATATACGCTCTCAACGATAGGAAGTTCAACTCCGTAATCTTTGCCAAGCTTGTACAAAGCCTTTGAAGTCATAACGCCTTCTGCAAGTTTTTCAAACTTAATACTCTGTACAAGGTCCTCGCCGTATTTTCTGTTATGACTCCAAGGGGAGAACAGCGTAGCCTCGTAATCGCCGAGGTGGCAAAGTCCGTATGCACTCATTTCGTTTCCGCCAAGAGCTTTTATAAGTCTTGCAATTTCCCTTGTGCCTCGTGCCATAAGTGCGCCTTTAAGGGAAGTGTAGTTAAGACCGTCAAGCATACCGGCGGCAATTCCGATTACATTCTTAGCAGCTGCTCCGATTTCACTTCCGATTAAGTCTGTGCCAAGGTAAAAACGAATAAGCTCGCTTGTGAATTCGTTGACAAGCTTTTCTTTGACAGCCTGATTTTTGCTGTCGATTACCATACAGTTCGGAATACCCTTTACGTAGTCCTGCGGGTGTCCGGGACCTACCCATACAGCAATCGGAGTTTTGCTTTCATCAACAAAATCTCCGACAACCTCACTCAGACGTTTGCCTGTTGACGCTTCAACGCCTTTCATACAAAGCACAATAATTTTATTGTTAAGGTTGTATTTTGATATATCCTCAAAATAAGAACGCAGATACTGAGAAGAAATTGAAATAACAATCACTTCTGCTCTGTTTACAGCCTTTTCCAAATCCGAAGACACTTCAATGGAATCAGGAAAAGTTAGGTAATCGTTTTTGTGCGTTTTTTCAAGCTGAATAAACTCAGGGGCGTCGGCAAGACCGCAGGAAAGCACGTTATGACCGATTTTGTCAAGATACCAGGCTATGCAGCTGCCCCATCTGCCGCATCCGAGAACTGAAACATTCATATATTTTTACTCCTGTATTTTAATAGAAATAAAGAAAAATTTGGAAAATTACAAACAATAAAAATCCCGCCCGACCGTATGATTTAAATAATAACCTGCCTACGAAAAAGCAGGTGGGTGCCCGCCTTTAAGCTTCAGGCTCCCTTCTTCCGAACACGGGAGGTCTGCACACCGCTTAAAGAGCCAAGCTCCCGATTTAAGAGTTGTAGGGTTATTTTAAAATCATTCGCGAATCGGGCAGGAAATAAAACTAAAGTCAATTAAAATCCTAATATTATATTATGTTAAAAGAATTAAAAAATTACTCATCCTCATCAAAAAGTTCTTTGTTATATTCTTCTTCAAAGATAGCGGCAATTCTGTCAAGCTTTTCATCGTCTTCAATTTCAGCAAGCTCTTCTTCACCGTCAATTTCCTGAACTTCAAAAATGTAATACTCACCGGGGTCATTCACTGCATCGGCAGGATTGGCGTAGTAGGGATAGAGTACATAAAATTTACCTTCATCGTTTTCAATTATATCAAGGATTTCAAATTCAATTTCTTCTCCATCGTCACTGATTAATGTGACAAGGTCAGGATTGTATTCGTTGCACATAGTATATTCCTCCTTGTTAATTTAATTTTACATTTTTTTATGCATTTAGTCAAGAGGTTTAGTGATTTATAAATAATTAAATAATTGACATATTATTTTTCAAAAAAGTTTAAAAAAAGTGTTGACAATTAACAAAGGCTGTGGTATAGTATAGACACTGTCTCTTATACACATCTCCGAGCCC
>DXYG01000048.1 GCA_019415925.1 Clostridiales bacterium | reverse complement strand
AGATGTGTATAAGAGACAGATTATGTATAAAATGTTATAATATATACGGAAACAGTAAATAATATTGTCAACCGCATAGCTTGCTATAATATGACAATTTATTGTTTTAAGTATTCCGAATATCTAAAAAAGGGGCAATGTAATTATGATTGACAAAATTTATCAGGAGGAGTTTGCTGCAAAAGTAATTAATTCTCCGAATACAGTTGTTGTTGACTTTTTTGCCGATTGGTGCGGACCGTGCAAAATGCTCTCGCCGGTACTTGAAAAGCTTGCTTCAATCAATCCCGACGTTGATTTCTACAAGGTCAATATTGATGATAATCCTTCACTTGCAGAAAAATTCGAAGTTATGTCAATACCAAATGTTGTCATCTTCAAAAACGGACAGGCTGTGGACCGTTCAATCGGATTTGTAAGTGAACAGCAGCTTCAGGAAATTATAAGCAGAAACAGGTGATTTAGTGAAAATCCTTCTTAATGAAGACAAAGCAATAGTGAATTATGTTAGGGAAGGATTGAAAAGGACAGGCGGATACTGTCCGAGTATGCTTGTTAAGAGTGAGGCAACAAAATGTATGTGTGAGGATTTCTAACGCAAGATAGCTGACCCTGAATTTGAGGGCTATTGCCACTGTCTTATGTACTATAAGAAAAAATAAAAAAATAATAAACCGCCTTTCGGTTCTGAAAGGCGGTTTTAATTATTGTGTTCAGAATTATTCCATTTCCCAGTTGTGCCATACGTTTTGGATATCGTCGTTATCCTCAAACATATCAAGCATCTTCTGCATCTTTGTTGCAGTTTCTTCGTCCTCAAGCTTTGTGTAAGTGCTGGGCACCATTTCAAGCTCTGCCGATACAAAGGAATAACCTAACTTTTCAAGGTCATCTCTCACTGCGCCGAAATCCTCAGGCTCGGTGTAAATTGTGAATACGTCCTCGTCAGCCTCAAAGTCAGACGCACCGCATTCAAGAGCGTCGCTCATAACGGTGTCCTCGTCCTTTTCAAGCTCTTCACGCTCAATAACAAGAACGCCCTTCTGTGAGAACATAAAGCTTACGCAGCCCTGTGTGCCCATATTGCCGCCGAATTTATCAAAGTAGTGTCTTACTTCACCTGCTGTTCTGTTGCGGTTGTCTGTGAGAGCCTCAACAATTACAGCTACGCCGCTGGGACCGTAGCCCTCATATGTAACAGCCTCGTAGTTTGTGGAATCGTTGTCGTTGGCTGCTTTCTTGATAATACGTTCAATGTTGTCGTTCGGCACATTTGCTGCCTTTGCCTTTGCAATACAGTCCTTGAGCTTTGAGTTAACGCTCGGGTCAGCACTGCCGCCCTCTTTGATTGCAACAATAAGCTCTCTGCCGATTTTAGTAAAAACCTTTGCTCTTGCGGCGTCGTTTTTACCCTTTTTCTGTTTAATTGTACTCCATTTGTTATGTCCTGACATAAAATTCATTCCTTTATAATAAAGTAAATCTATCTTTATAAGTATATCACAAGCCTTTATAGTCTGTAAATAAAAAAAGTTATTACAGTTTTGTAATAACTCCATTGTCAAAACATTATAATAGTGATATAATACTCTATTATATAAAAGTAAATAAAACGTAAATTTTTATAATAAAATGAAGTTTTGAAAGGAAGTAGAAAAATGATTAAGTCAATGACCGGATTCGGTCGGTGCGAGGCTGAAATCAACGGAAGAGAAATCACCGTTGAAATCAAAAGCGTAAACCACCGTTACTTTGAATTTACCTGCCGTACTCCCAGAGGCTACGGCTTTCTTGACGATAAGCTGAAAAGCTATGTCAATTCAAGAGTGTCAAGAGGAAAAATTGATATGTTCGTAACCGTTGGTGCAAATGACGAAGCACCATCAGAGGTTACGGTAAATCATCAGCTTGTGTCGGGATATCTCAACGCAATGAAAGAAATCAGCGATACCTACGGTGTTGAAAACGACGTAACCGTTGTTTCGCTTTCGCGTTTTCCCGACGTATTCACCGTTCATAAGCCTGCCGAGGATGAGGAACAGATTACAAACGACGTTCTCTCGGTTGCAAGAACTGCGCTCGATTCATTTATTACAATGCGAGAAACCGAGGGCGAGAAGATGAAAGCCGACATTCTAAGCAGGGCAAACACAATTCTCTCAATCGTCGGCGAAATTGATGAGCGTTCTCCGCAGACGGTTGCGGAATATGAGGAACGCTTGCTCGAGAGAATCAAGCAGACTCTTGAAGATTACGAGGTCGAAATTGACGAGCAGAGAGTGTTAACCGAGGTTGCTGTGTTCTCCGATAAGGTTGCCGTTGCCGAAGAAACTGTAAGATTAAGAAGTCACTTTGCTCAGCTTGAAAAGTTCCTTGAATATGATGAGCCTGTCGGCAGAAAAATCGATTTTATCATTCAGGAAATGAACCGTGAGGCAAATACAATAGGCTCAAAGGTTCAGGATGCTGTCCTTGCTCATAAGGTAGTTGACATCAAGAGCGAAATTGAAAAAATCCGTGAACAGGTACAGAATATAGAGTAAGAATTATTCAGAATATATAAGGGGTAAATATGAAACTTATCAATATCGGTTTTGGAAATCTTGTAAGCTCCGATAAGCTTGTTGCGGTAGTCGCACCTGTTTCAGCTCCGGTTAAGAGAATTGTTCAGGAAGCAAAGGCAGACGGAATGCTGATTGACGCAACCTGCGGAAGAAAGTGCAAGTCTGTTCTGATTACCGACAACAACCACGTTGTGCTTTCCGCAATTTCCTGCGAGGCAATTCAGAACAGAACCGAGGAAAGCGAGGAACAGAAGGATGAACAGTAAAAAAAGGGGAATGCTCGTTTTGTACACAGGCTCGTCGGGCGTGGGCAAAGGAACGATAATGCAGGAGCTGTTAAAGCGTGATAAAAATATCAGGCTTTCTGTTTCAAACACAACACGTCCTCCCAGAGAAGGCGAGATTGACGGAGTTCACTATAACTTTGTTACAAAAGAGCAGTTTGAAAGCCTTATCCAAAAGGACGGCTACCTTGAATACGCAGAATACTGCGGAAATTACTACGGCACACCGAAGCAGCAGGTTGAGGATTTGCTGAGTCAGGGATATGACGTTTTTCTTGAAATTGAGGTTTGCGGAGGACTTCAGATTATGGAGAAGTACCCCGATGTTCTCAGCATTTTTGTACTTCCTCCGTCAATGGATACCCTTGAAAAGAGGTTGAGGGACAGAAATACCGAGGATGAAGAAACAATCATTGAACGTCTCGGACAGGCAAAAAGAGAAATCGGCTGTAAGGATAAATACAAGTACGTTGTAGTAAACGACAAGCTTGATGACGCAGTTGACGAGATTCTTGATATTCTCAAAAAAGCAAAGTCAGATACATAAAAAGTTAAATATCCGTACAGATTTGTACGGCTGAGATAAATATTTTAAGAAGAGTTAGGAGAATTATTATGCACAGAGTAAATGTTGATGAATTATTTGAGGGCAAGCAGAGCAAATACGCACTTGTAGTAGGCGTATCAAAAAGAGCAAGACAGATTACACAGCAGTTTGAAGATGAAAAAACCGTTACCGAAGAAAAACCCGTTCTTCTTGCAATTGATGAAATCAAAAACCACGAAATCAACCTTTTAGAGCCTGACGAAGATGAGCTCTGATTTAGTCGCAAGAATTGCAGTTGAAAACACGGCTTATTCCTTTGATAAGCCGTTTGACTATCTTGTGCCGCAACAGCTTTCAAACAGCTGTAAGGTCGGCACTCGTGTGCTCGTGCCGTTCGGCAGGGGCAACAAAAAACGTCAGGGCATTGTTTTTGAGGTAAGCTATTCACGCACCGACGGTCTGAAGTCCGTAATCAGCGTGCTTGATAATGAGCCTGTCCTGTCGGAAGAAATGATTAAGACAGCCTTATTTATGAAGGAGCACTATTTCTGCACACTTTATGATGCTGTAAAAACAATGCTCCCCGCAGGAATCAACTATAAGGTAACCACCGTTTACGGTGCAAACGATTTGCCTGTTGAGAACGCTTCTGAGTTAAGTTTTGAGGAACAGCGGATTTATGACTATCTTTTTTCAAAGAGAAAGCCCATAAAGTCCGATACAATCCTCGACGCTTTCGGTTATTCCGATACGCAAGTGCTTGATTTGCTTGTTGAAAAGGGAGTGCTTTATAAATCTGACGAAGCATTCCGCAGGGTTTCCGACGCATCAACGAAAATGGCGGCGGCGAATCCTAATGTTGATATCTCCAATGTAAAGCTCACCGAAAAGCAGAAAAACGTCTTTGATTTGATTGAGATGACTGGCGGTGTTTCTGTAAAAGAAATTATGTACTTTACGGGAGTTTCTTCCTCTGTAATTGACTCCCTTTGCAAAAAGGGATTGATTCATTTTTATGATGAAGAGGTTTTCCGCATTGAAAAGCGAAGTGCAGATTCCGAAATTTCCGAAATTGTCCTCTCGGACGAACAGCAAAAAGCCTGCGATTCGCTTTTCGGCGAGTACAAGGACTCAAAACCGCATACAAGCCTGCTTTACGGAGTGACAGGCTCAGGCAAAACAAGCGTGTTTATCAAGCTGATTGAACGAGTAATCGACGACGGCAGGGGAATAATTGTAATGGTACCCGAAATTTCCCTTACACCGCAGTTTGTTTCACAGTTTTCACAGCGTTTCGGCGATAAAATAGCCGTTTTTCACAGTGCCTTGTCGCTCGGAGAAAGGCTTGACGAATACAAAAGAGTTAAAAAAGGACTTGCAAAAATTGTAATCGGAACACGAAGCGCAGTTTTTGCTCCCTTTGATAACCTCGGACTTATAATTATGGACGAGGAGCAGGAATACAGCTATAAATCCGAAAGCTCTCCACGCTACCACGCCCGTGAAATTGCAAAATTCAGATGTGCTCAGAACAACGCACTCTTAATTTTAAGCTCGGCAACCCCGAGCGTTGAAACCTATTACTATGCAAAAAACGGCAGGTATTCCCTCAATACGCTTTCAAGCCGCTACGGCAGAGCCGTATTGCCCGAGGTAGTGACTGCCGATATGAATATTGAGGTGCAAAACGGCAATACAACAGGATTTTCCGACGTATTGCTTGAAAACCTCAACTATAACCTTGAACACGGAAAGCAGTCGATTCTTCTTTTAAACCGCAGAGGTCACAATACCTTTGCTACCTGTCGTGCCTGCGGAGAACCGGTTACCTGCCCGAACTGTTCAATCTCGCTTACCTATCACAGCGCAAACAATAGAATGATGTGCCACTACTGCGGCTACTCAATTCCCTGTACCGACGAATGTCCGACCTGCCACAGCAAAGGACTGCGTTTCGGAGGAACAGGTACGCAAAAGGCAGAAAGCGACATTTCGCAGATTTTTCCGAATGCAAGAATTCTGCGAATGGATACCGACGCAACCTCATCAAAATCATCATATGAAAAGATGATAACCGCTTTTGCAAACGGCGAATATGATATTCTTGTAGGTACGCAAATGGTAGCAAAGGGACTTGATTTCCCGAATGTAACGCTTGTCGGAGTGCTCAACACCGACCATATGCTTTACGCTGACGATTACCGCAGCTACGAGCGTTCGTTCTCGCTTCTTACTCAGGTTGTGGGAAGAAGCGGCAGGGGTGACAGCAAGGGAATTGCTGTTATTCAGTCGTACACACCCGACAATCTCATAATTTCAATGGCGGCAAAGCAGGATTACGATACATTCTTCAATACCGAAATAGGTGTTAGAAAGGCTATGCTTTATCCGCCGTTTGCCGATATTTGCTTAATCGGCTTTGTAGGAGAAAATCAGACGCTAACCTTAAAGGCGGCAAATGCGTTTTTAAGCTCGTTTATCAGCCTTGCAAAAAGCGATTATCCCAACATTCCGCTCCGAATTTTAGGACCGTCGCCTGCGCTTGTCGTAAAGGTCAGCAATAAATTCAGATATAAACTAATAATTAAATGCAAAAACAACCGTGAATTCCGTAAGCTGCTTTCAACGCTGCTTGTCGAATTCGGTAAAAATAAAGAATTTGGCAGTGTGACAGCGTATGCAGATATGAATGCGCTTGTATGCTGACAAAGGAAAGGAAAGCAAATGGCAATCAGACAAATTGTAAAAGAGGGCGACAGCGTCCTCACAAAAAAATGCAGAACAGTAGAAAAGTTTGACGGCAAGCTTGCCGATTTAATTGACGATATGATTGAAACGCTCCACCTTGCACAGGGCGCAGGACTTGCCGCACCGCAGGTAGGAATACTCCGCAGGGTTGTTGTAATTGACATAGGCGAGGGCGTAATCGAGCTTGTAAATCCGAAGATTATTGCCTACAGCGGCGAACAGGAAACGCTTGAGGGCTGTCTTTCCTGCCCCGGTGAGTGGGGCTACACACGCCGCCCGGATTATGTAAAGGTTAAAGCTCAGGACAGAAACGGAAATGAGTTTACAATCGAGGGCAGAGAATTGCTCGCAAAGGCTTTTTGCCACGAGCTTGACCACCTTGAGGGCATAATTTTCAAGGAAAAAGCGATTAGAATGTTAACTCCAAAAGAAATAGAGAAAATGAATATCTGATTTCATGGGTGGACAATATCCGCCTGCGATAACAAGAAGGTAAAATTATGAAAATAATCTATATGGGAACTCCCGATTTTGCAGTCCCTGCGCTAAAGGCTCTCGCTTCTTCCGAGCACGAGGTCTGCGCCGTATTTACCCAACCCGACAAGCCGAGAGGAAGAAAGATGATTTTAACCCCTCCTGACGTAAAGGTGTGTGCTCAGTCGCTAAATATTCCCGTTTATCAGCCCGAGTCGATGAAAAACGGCGATGCGCTTGAAATTATCAATCAGTACAATCCCGACGTAATCGTCGTTGCCGCTTACGGAAAAATTCTTCCCATAGCAGTGCTTGACGCACCGAAATTCGGCTGTGTCAACATTCACGGCTCACTCCTGCCGAAATACAGAGGTGCCGCACCGATTCAGCAGTCGGTTTTAAACGGCGACAAGGTAACGGGAATCACAACAATGCTAATGGACGTCGGTCTTGACACAGGCGATATTCTCCTGACCGAAGAAACAGAAATCGGCGAAAACGAAACGTCGGGCGAGCTTTTTGACCGCCTTGCAGTTCTTGGCGGCGAGCTTATTTTAAAAACTCTTTCCGCCCTTGAAAAAGGCGAAATTACTCCGAAAAAGCAGGACGAAAGCCTTGCCACACACACTTCAAAAATTGACAAGTCGCTTTGTCCGATTGATTTTTCAAAATCTGCTTCTGAGGTGCACAACAAGGTGAGAGGACTCAACCCCTGGCCTGTTGCAACAACAAAAATCTGCGGAAAGAACGTAAAGGTTTATTCAACAAAACTTTGCCCCAAGAGCGGCAAAATCGGAGAAGTGCTTTCTACAAAACCGCTTATTGTTGCCTGCGGTGAAAAGTCAGTTGAAATTCTTGAGTTACAGCCCGAGGGCAAAAAGCGAATGACAGCCGATGCTTTCCTTGCAGGTCACAAGCTTGAAATCGGCGATATTATCGGACAGGAGGACTAAATATGGGATTCTTCTACGGTTTTGACTGGACATATCTTGTTTTTATTGTGCCCTGCATAATAATTACGCTGATTTGTCAGGTTAAAGTACAGTCAACATTTTCAAAATATTCAAAAATCAGAAATTCACGCAATATAACAGGCGCACAGGCGGCTGAATACGTGCTTCGTCAGAACGGAGTTACAGGCGTGAGAATTGAACACGTTTCGGGCAGTATGACCGACCATTTTGACCCGAGAACGAATGTTATAAGGCTTTCCGATACTGTATATAACAGCAATTCCGTTGCCGCAGTCGGCGTAGCCTGTCACGAAGCAGGTCACGCAGTTCAGCACGCAGAGGGGTATCTTCCGAACAAAATCAGAAGTATTATCCTTCCTATGGCAAAAATCGGTTCACAGTTAAGCTGGATTTTAATTCTGCTCGGACTTATTTTCACCGCAAAAGTCGGTTTTGTCCTGCTTTATATCGGAATTGTTCTGTTTTCACTGTCGGTGCTGTTTACAATCGCAACACTCCCGGTTGAATTTAATGCGTCAAAAAGAGCGCTTGAATGTATCAGAGAGTCAGATTTGCTTTACGGCGATGAATACACAGGTGCAAAGCGTACGCTGCAAGCGGCTGCAATGACCTACGTTGCCGCTGCCCTTACCGCAATTATGCAGCTTTTAAGACTAATTATAATTGCCAGAGGCAGAAGAGATTAAAAGATATGGAGAACTAAAATGTCAAACCCGAGAAATATAGCATTTAACGTGCTGATGAAAATTGAACAGGATAACGCCTACTCAAATATTGCGCTCAATAACGCAATACGTGAAAACAAACTCTCAGGGCTTGACAGCTCCTTTGTTTCCGCACTCGTTTACGGAGTGCTTGAACGCAAAATTACTCTTGATTATATTATTAAGCAGTATTCTAAAATTCCTTTAAGGAAAATTGAACTAAAAACAAAAATGATACTAAGGCTCGGAATTTTACAGCTCCTTTTTATGGATAAAATCCCCGAAAGTGCGGCTGTAAATGAGAGCGTAAACCTTGCAAAAAAGAATAAACTTCAAAAATCATCGGGATTTATCAACGGAATTCTCCGCAGTATCACACGTGCTGAGGAAAAGTACAGACTTCCCGATAAATCCGATAAGGTTTTATATTACTCGGTCAAGTATTCCGCACCGCAGGAGCTTGTAAGGTTATGGATTAATTCTTATGGAGAATTAAATACCGAACAGCTTTTATTATCCCTCAGCGGCAGACCGAAAATCTGCGCAAGAGTTAATACACTAAAGACAGATAAAAATTCACTCATTACAGAGCTTGCAAAGGAAAACGTAACGGCAGAGGAAATACCCTTCCTCAAAAACGCAGTTTCTCTGACGGGAACAGGCTCAATCGAGCGTTTATCCGCCTATAAATCGGGAAAACTTCATATACAGGACGCATCTTCTCAGCTTTGCGTTGACTTTCTTTCGCCAAAGCCGAGAGAGGTTATGCTCGACATCTGCTCGGCACCCGGCGGCAAAGCCTTTACAGCGGCGCAGTATATGGGCGACAGAGGAAAAATCTTTGCCTGCGATTTGTACGACCACAAGCTTAAATTAATTGGTGACGGCGCAAAACGTCTTGGCATACATTCAATAATAACACTTAAGCGTGACGGAGCGTCGTCGGATATTCCATTGCCTCTTGCAGACAAAATTCTCTGCGACGTACCGTGCAGCGGACTCGGAATCCTCTCCCGAAAGCCCGAAATCCGCTATAAGGATAATCTTATTACCGAAGATTTGCCTGAGTTGCAGTACAAAATTCTCTGCAAAAGCGCTCAGTATCTTGCAAACGGCGGTCGTCTTTTGTACTCTACCTGTACACTTAATCCTGCCGAAAACAACAAAAATGCACAGCGTTTTCTTGAGGAGCACTCCGATTTTTACGGAGTTAAGCTTTTGCTTCCGCCTCAGATTAACCGTGCTTTTGAAGAAAATGACTACGAAATCACGCTTATGCCGCACACGGCAGGCACAGACGGTTTTTACATTGCAGTATTCGGAAAGAAGGTCTGAAATTGCTCATTGACATAAAATCTTTGAATGACGAAGAGCTTGAAAATTTCATAACAGACAGCGGATTTCCGAAGTTTCGTGCAAAGCAGATTCGCTCGTGGCTGTCAAAAAATGTGACAAATTTTGATGAAATGCGCAATATTCCGACAGATTTGAAGGATTTTTTAAAAACAAGTAGTTACATTTCTGTTGCAAATATTGAAAAAAAACTCGTTTCAAGGTATGATAAAACAGTGAAGTACCTTTTTTCCTTTAATGACGGCGAATGTGTTGAAGCGGTGGTTATGAGCTATAAGCACGGCTGGTCAATGTGCATTTCAACGCAGGTCGGTTGTAAAATGGGCTGTACCTTCTGCGCAACAGGCAAAAGCGGGTTTTCACGCAGTCTGACTCCGTCAGAAATGCTTGCACAGATTGAGGCGGCACAAAGGGATTTGGATATTAGAATTTCAAATGTTGTGCTTATGGGAATGGGCGAGCCGCTTGACAACTTTGACAATGTTATTAAGTTTATAAGACTTGCATCCGCAGATAACGGACTTAACATAGGTATGCGACACATAACGCTTTCAACTTGCGGAATCGTTCCGAAAATATACGAGCTTGCAAAGCTCCGCCTTGGAATAACGCTTTCGGTTTCACTTCACGCACCGAACGATGAAATCAGGCAGAAAACAATGCCGATTGCAAAGAAACATTCTATTGAAGAATTATTACAGTCGTGCAGAGATTATTTTAAAACAACAGGCAGACGTGTCACCTTTGAATATTCAATGATAAGCGGAGTAAACGACAGCGATGAAAACGCAAGAGAGCTTGCAAGCCGTCTGTCGGGTATGAACTGCCACGTTAACCTGATTCCCGTAAATACCGTTGAGGGAACAGGGTACATAAAGAGCAACATAAAAAGACAGCAGTCTTTTATTGATATACTTGCCGAAAAAAATATTGCGGCAACCGTAAGGCGTACCCTCGGAAGCGACATCAACGCTTCCTGCGGTCAGCTTAAGCGAAATCATATTTTAAAAGGAGGTAAATAACTTGGAAGTATTCAGCAAAAGCGACATCGGGCTTGTCCGAACTCAGAATCAGGACGACTTTCGCTTCGGAGTTATTTCTCCCAGCTGTGTTTGGGCGGTAGTATGCGACGGAATGGGAGGTGCCAACGGCGGAAATATTGCAAGTGCAACAGCCGTTGAATACATAAGCACCAAAATTACCGATTTATATAAGGACGATATGACAAAGGAACAAATCGGCGAGCTTATGGCTGAAATTGTTGTAAATGCGAATATGAAAATATTTGAGCTTTCAACAAATGACCCTGAGCTTGCCGGAATGGGAACAACCTGTGAATTTGTATTTGTCAAGGACACAACCGTTCACGTTGTCCACGTCGGCGACAGCCGTACATACGCAATCAGAGGCGGTAAGATAAAACAGCTTACCGAGGACCACTCGGTTGTGCAGGAGATGGTGCGCAGAGGCGAGTTAACATACGAACAGGCGCAGAATCATCCCAATAAAAACTTTATTACAAGAGCGCTTGGCATAAAGCCCTCTGTAAGACTTGACTATATAGAAGCAAACTTTATCTACGGCGACGTTCTTCTTATTTGTACCGACGGACTTTCTAACTGCGTTTCAACGGGCGATATGGTAAAAATCTGCCACGAAAATCGTGGAGAGGGACTTATTACAAAGCTTGTTGACTGCGCAAAGGACGGCGGCGGAAGCGATAACATTACCGCAACAGTTATCTATTAATTGATAGGAGTGAACCTTTTGGATAAATATATTGGCAAAAGACTTGACGGCCGTTATGAAATCCATGAGCTTATCGGCGTGGGCGGTATGGCTAATGTTTACCGCTGTACCGACACAATCGATGACCGTGAGGTTGCAATAAAAATTCTTAAAGACGAATACCTCAACAACGAGGAGTTTATTCGCAGATTCAAAAACGAGTCAAAGGCTATTGCAATGCTTTCTCACCCTAATATCGTCAAGGTTTACGACGTAAGCTTCGGTGATATGATTCAGTACATTGTAATGGAGTATATCGACGGAATTACCCTCAAGGAATATATCGACAGACAGGGCATAATTGAGTGGAAGGACGCACTTCACCTTGCAACGCAGATTTTAAAGGCGTTGCAGCACGCTCACGAGTGCGGAATTGTTCACCGTGACATCAAGCCTCAGAATATTATGCTCTTGCAGGACGGAACAATCAAGGTAACAGACTTTGGCATTGCACGTTTCTCCGACAAGGCAACACGCACAATGACCGAGCAGGCTATCGGCTCTGTTCACTATATTGCGCCTGAGCAGGCAAGGGGAGATGTTACCGACGGAAAAACCGACATTTATTCAGTCGGTGTAATGCTCTATGAAATGCTTACGGGCAAACTGCCGTTTGACGGCGACAGTGCCGTTACGGTTGCACTTATGCAGCTCCAGTCAACACCGAAACGTCCCCGTGAGGTTAACCCCGGAATTCCCATAGGACTTGAACAGATTACAATGAAAGCAATGCAGAAACAGCCGTCGGCTCGTTACACCTCTGCTGCCGAAATGCTTAGTGATATTGAGCGTTTCAGACTGAATCCGTCAATTGTTTTTGATTACGGAAAATCGTTTGTTGACAATCAGCCAACAAAGTTTGTTAATTCTATTAAGGATGCAAAGAACGACAGAACAAAGGTAATTCAAAAGCCTGTATCTGATGAAAGACCGAGTCAGGATGAACCCGAGGATGATGATTTTGTCAAGGAGCATAAGCCTTCCTACTACGCAGTTAAGGGTATTCTGATTGCGGCTGTTGCAGTTTGCGCAATTTTCTTTGCACTTGCAGTTTTCAGAGGCTGTAATTCAGTTCAGGCAAAGGACGTTGACGTTCCCGACTATGTAGGTAAAACGCTCGTTGAAGCAAAAGAGGATAACCCGAACAATTTCCAGTTTGAAATCAAGAGCAAGTACGACGAATCAAAGGAAATCGGCGCAATTCTTGACCAGGAGCCTGCTGGAGGTTCAATGAAGGTTAAGTCGGGCTCAACAATTACCCTTACCGTAAACGGCACCGACACCGAAGTTTCCGTGCCTTTTGTTACGAATTTCAGCGAAAAAGAAGCGTTGCAGTCGCTTAAAGATAAGAATTTTATGGCTGAAGTAGTTTATGTTGAAAACACTAAAACACCAAAGGGATATACAATTGATACCTTCCCGAAAGCAGGCGTTAAGACTACTATAGGCTCAACAGTATATATTTACGTTGCAAACGGTGCAAAGCAGGAGCAGGTCCAGCTCCCGTCAGTTACGGGTCTTACTTTAAGCGAGGCTAAATCAGAGCTTGAGGGGCTTGGACTCACCGTTGAAACACAGTATGATGACGACAGTAAAGAAGCTAAAGATACTGTTCTGGGAATGTCACCTTTACAATACGGTAAGGTTGACAAAGGAACTGTTGTTACTCTGACCGTAAGCTCGGGCAAGGGCGACAAAAATACAGTCAGCATTTACGTTGACCTGCCGACAAATACTGATTCTTCCGTTGAAATGACGGTAATTGTTGACGGTGTAGTTGATCCGCAGTATTCAAAAACACTTGTGCCTAAGTACAATAAAACCTGCACGCTTGAAATTACGGGTTCGGGAACTTCCACAGTAGTTATTCAGCTTGACGGTCAGGCTTACCGTGAATACAGCATTGATTTCTCAACATCATCGGTAACAACAACGGCTACACACGATTTTATTGTTGAAACAGAGCCATCGTATGAACCTGAAACAGAGCCTGAAACTTATCCCGAGGAGCCTCAATATCCTACAGACCCGAATCAGCCTACAGGTCCTGTTGATAACGGTTATGATTACTGATGAATATGAGTACGCTTAACGGAATATTAATGAAGTCAATCGGCGGATTTTACTACGTTCGTTGTGACGGCAGGGAATATGAATGTAAGGCAAGGGGAAGTTTCCGCAAAAGCGGAAATTCTCCCATTGTCGGCGATAAGGTAGTAATTTCCGTTCCTGACGAGGGCTTTGCGTCAATTGAGGAAATCAAGCCGAGAATAAACAAGCTCAGACGCCCTGCACTTGCAAATATTGATACGCTTGTAATTGTCTGCTCAACGGTAGACCCTGAGCCGAATTTTACGGTAATTGATAAAATGACTGCGGCGGCTGTAAACAACAATATGATTCCTGCAATTGTCGTATCAAAAAACGACTTGAAGTCGGGCGAGAGGATTGCTGAAATCTACCGCAATTCCGAATTCCCTGTATTTCTCTGTTCTCCCGACGATACCGAGGATATTAACAGGCTTAAAGATTTTCTTAAAGGCAGGGTTTCTGCCTTTACGGGAAACAGCGGAGTAGGGAAATCAACGCTGATTAACCGAATTTTCCCTGAGCTTGAGTTGCAGACAGGGCAGATAAGCCGCAAGCTCGGACGTGGAAAGCACACAACAAGGGTTGTTGAGCTTTTTGAAATTGACGGTTGTTTTGTTGCCGATACACCCGGATTTTCAACTGTTGATTTGCAGAGATACGAAATGATTGACAAAACCCGGTTGCAGTACTGCTTTCCCGAATTTGAAAAATACCTCGGTGAGTGTAAGTTTACCTCCTGCTCCCATACCTGTGAAAAGGGTTGCAGAATTTTGCAGGCTGTAGCTGACGGAGATATTGAGCCGTCACGCCATAAAAGCTATGTTGCAATGTATAACGAGGTTAAGGACATAAAGCAGTGGGAAATCCGATAAGCAATAAATTTCGGTAAAAGAAATAAGGTGAACTAAAATGCGCTGTGTAATCATTTCGGGCTCACCCGAAACTAATCCGCATTTCGTAAAGCAAGTTGTAAAGCCTGATGATTATGTAATCTGTGCCGACAGGGGATATGAATTTGCAAAGCTTGCAAAAATTGAGCCGAATTTGATTGTAGGCGATTTTGATTCTTATAAAGAAAAAATATCTGCATCCTGTGAGATTGTAAGATTAAATCCTCATAAGGACGATACCGATACTATTCACGCAATTGACCTTGCTTTTGAAAAAGGCTTTACCGAATTCCTTTTGCTCGGGGCACTCGGCGGCAGAACCGACCATACCTTTGCGAATATTTCTGCGCTTTATTATATTGCAGACAGAGGCGGTAAAGGGATTCTGCTTTCGGAAAACGAAAGAGTAGAATTTCTTGAAAAGGGTGAGTATTGCTTTGACGGATATTGCGGCAAGACCTTTTCGCTCTTTCCGTTTGGATGTGACAGCGTTTGCGTTTCGTATCAAGGCGCACAATATCCTCTTGACAGGTACAGAATAAAAAGCAGTGTACCGCTCGGTATTTCAAATGTTTTTATTTCTGAAAAATCGGAAATAAAAATTTATGACGGAAATGCAATACTTATAATTAATCTTAAAGAAGAATATATATAAATGTATATAATTCTTTTTCATAAACAAAATCAATATATCTTGTGTATAATATTTTATATGCAGGCATTATATGGGGGTATAGCTCAGCTGGGAGAGTGTTTGACTGGCAGTCAAAAGGTCACGGGTTCGAGCCCCGTTATCTCCACCAATTATTTTTTCTATGTTTTCTATAACAAAACTGTAATTATAATGACACTCATAAATCTTGAAAGGAATTATAAATGTGTGTTATAATTCTTTTCGGAAAATATGAGAGATTTAGAATCCGATTTGTAAAATGAAACGTGATTTGGAGTTGAAAAATAGTATGTCATTGTGTATGGGTTGTATGCAGGAAATCGGCAATAATAAAATTTGTCCCGAATGTGGCTTTGATAATTCCGAAAAACAACATGCACCTTTTTTGCCTTACGGCACGGTGCTTTCAAACAGGTATATTGTCGGTTCGGGCATTGATACAAACGGTGAAAGCACACGATATATCAGTTTTGATAAGCAGACAGGCGATGTAGTTATTATTTGCGAGTTCCTGCCAATGGGACTTTTCAGCAGGGAAGAAGGCTCGGCTGAAATCAAAATCAATTACGAAAACCGCCTTGTATATAATAAGCTTAAAGACGAATTCATTAATTACTATCGTATTTTGTGTGAGCTAAGGGACCTTTCTGCTTTAATGAAGGTTCATAATATATTTGAAGAAAACAACACCGTTTATGTGGTTGAGGAAAACGAGGATTTAATTCCTTTTGAAGAATATGTTGAGCGTAGCAGCGGCAGCCTTGAATGGGATATAGCCCGTCCGCTGTTTATGCCGGTTATTTCTGCGCTTGAGGCACTTCACAAGCGTGGAGTAGGTCACTATGCGATTGCACCGAAGAATATTTTTATAACTTCATCGGGTAAAATCAAAATCAGCGGCTTTGCGACCGAAAACGAGCGCAAGCGTGGTACACCGCTTAAATCTCAGCTTTTTTCAGGTGCGGCTGCACCCGAACAGTATGACGATAATTTTCCGCTTGATGATATTACCGATATTTACGGTTTCTGCTCAACGCTTTTCTATGCACTGACAGGACACCTTCCCAAAAGCGCACCTGAGCGCCGTAAGGACAGCAGACTTCTGATGAGCACTACTACCGTTAAGCGTCTGCCACCTCACGTTGTTTCTGCTCTTGCAAACGGCTTGCAGATTGAGCGTGAAAACAGAATCACCGATTTTGATGAGCTGCGTTCACAGCTTTCTGTAGCGCACACCGCAAAGGCAATTCAGGAGGAGATTTCAAGAACTGCCAGTATGAATCTCTCAAAGGCAGATAAATCCCAAAAGGGACGCAACGGAATGTCGCACACTTCTATTGTTATTATTTCCGCTGCAATTACAGTTCTTGTGCTTGGAATTGCAGGAGTTTTCTGGCTTATGCAAAATCCGCTTGCAGGCGTTTTCGGAGGAAACACCTCTGAAACCGTTGAGTCTACACAGAGTACCGAGTGGACAGGTGCAACAATTCCCAACTATGTAGGAATGAACTACGAGGATGTTATGAAACAGGCAGAGGGTGACACCAAAATCACCGTTTACCGTTCATATACCGATGAATACAGCGAAGAGTATAAAGAGGGCACTGTTATTTCTCAGAATCCTCCCGCAGGCTCCAAGGTTATGCAGGAGGACGGAATACTTATCAGCATCACTGTCAGCAAAGGTCCGCAGATGAGAGAACTCCCAAAGATTGAGGGCTCAAAGCTTGACGAAGCCGCTTCCGATATAGCCGCTCAGGGACTCCTTGCAACAGCTGAGTATCAGTACAGCGACACAGTTGCCGAGGACAGAGTAATCGGATATAAAAATCATCAGGAAGGCGACACTGTAGAATACGGCACAAACGTAACTATTATTGTAAGCAAAGGCAAAGAAGAGCCTGCAACCCAGTCAAATCAATAAGAAAATACGCAACACAAAAAGCCTCCGATTACTCGGGGGCTTTTTGTGTTGCGTTTAGTTTTTAGCTTGACGTGCAATACTGACAAGGTCTTTGTTGTCAATAATTCCGTCATTGTTAAAGTCGGCTGATGCAAGATAAACACCGCCTAAATCAGATTTCCCGACAAAATATGACATCAGAGCAGAAACATCGTTTGATTTTACATTTCCTTCTCCTGTTATATCTCCTGAAACTGAAATCTCGTAAATTACGCCTGAAATACTTGCACGGTAGCCTGTTTTTATTTTTCCGCTTGTTACTTCATTTCCGTCCTTATCGTATACAGTGACTTCATCGGAAAACAACTTTTTAAAATTCGTCACCGTTGTGCCGTTGCTTATTCCGATAAGAAATCCGTCTGAGTTAATCCTTACGGTTTCATTTTGGCTTACGCTATCATTGTTAAAACTAAATTTACTGTCGTCCTCTTTGAAATCGGAAATTTTAATAGTGTTAAGAGTTAGATTTTCATCAAGGACACCTACATTATTTCTATAAAAGAATAATGATTGAATCTTATTTTTACTCCCATAGTACTTTTCATTATATTTTATTTTCCGTTCATCGCAATAAATAAGCATACCTTCGCTTTTTACAACGCAATTTATCTTTGCACCGTAGATATGTTCAAAACTATTATCGTTCAGAGAATACAGTGTTCCTGATTCGCTGTAAATATATCCGCTGCCTGCACAGCAAAAGTTATAGTCCGAATTAACATTTACGCAGTAATGCAAACTGTTGCTGTCAAGCCTGAAAATATCTCCATCATAAAGCAGAACATACACTTTTGAATCGTTTGTAAAAATTTGACTGACATTTGCCTCAAAAGTATATTTTCTTAAGGCTTTACCGCTTTTGTCATATGACCTTACATATGTGTTGTCGCTGTCTGTAAAGATAAAGTAAGCCTTGCCGTCACAAAAAGCAAACGTTCTGTTGTCAATCGAGCTTAGTTCACCAAATGAATATGTAACGCAGTTACCGTTTGTGCTGTCAAGCTCTGTAATGAAGTATGCGTCAACTTTGCTGTATAGTGCATAAGAGCAATTTTTGTTGTGACTGACAGAACGTATTCTTCCGTTAACCGAAACAAATCTGATACTAAAAGAGGGGAGAACGCTTGAAGAATACAGTGTGTCGGAATTAAAGCCGTAAATAAACGCACCGTCAGAATTATTTTCCGTATAGTATTTTTTACATTCATTAAATACGGATAAATTTCTGTCTGCTTCTGAATAAGCAGTGCTTGCAGCGATAAACAGAAAAATTAATGATAGCAGTGTAGCTGTAATTAGTTTTCGTTTCATATGATAATTAGTGAAATAAAGTCACTATTCCCGTAAAACACAAAAGGCAACAGCGGAAAACCGCTGCTGCCTGAATAGCGTTAAGTTTTTGTTTATGATTCATCAGAGGAAGAGCCCGTATCCTTCATAAACTGAATTCCGTCAATAATAATTGAGTCGTCCTTCAGTTCGTAATTAAGCTCCATAGTAACCTCTTGATTTGTGTAATACTTAATTGTAATTGTGCTGTCTGTGTAGTTGTAAACGCCGTCTGCAAAAAGAATATCCGACTGGGTTACGGTAGCAGTACCGTCCTCTCTCAGCTCGTAGCTCATCTTGTAGTAGCCGTCGTCATAAGTCCACTTAGCGCTGAGCTTGTCGCTCGGCTTAAAGTCAGCGTCGGGTTTCATATCAGGAATAACAAGCTTAGTGCTTTCAAGGTCAATGCTCTGACCGTAGTAGGTGTCTGTAAGCGTAAGCGTACGTCCTGCAATCTCGTTGCCCGTAACCTCGTACTCAAATGAGCCCTCAAGAGCAGAGGGAATACTGATGTCAATTGTTCTGGTGCCTTCGTCGCTTGTATTAAGCGAATATGTACCAATCATTTTCATAGTGCCAAGGTGTATTGAAGCTGTTCCGTCATCTTCAAAGGTGTAATAATTCTTTGCAACTTCGTCAGCAGTAGCTGTTGTAGCCTCGTCAGCAGTAGCTGTATCCTTAACAGTCCATGTTCCTACAACACTTGTATTGAAAAATACCTTGAAAACTAAAAATCCAAGTGCTACAAGAACGAGAATAGCAAGTGAAATAATAACAGGAAGCTGGACAAAGCCCTTTTTCTTTTTAACAGCTACGGGAGTATTTGCACTGTAGTCAACAGGAGCAACTTCCGATTCGGAATCTCCCTGTGTTTCAGCGATTTCTTCGCTGAATGCTCCGGAAAAGTCTTCCTGACTGTTTTCGTTAGTTTTTGTATCTGTGTCGGAATTTATGTTGTTTTCAGCTTCTTGTTCAGAAGTAAGAAAATCCTTGCTTTCGTCCAACGGTGATACCTCCTTTATATTTTATCTATATTATCATACTATATTTTAAAATATAAATCAACAGTTTTATTCTAAAATTTTGCTTAATTAACGATAC
>DXYG01000047.1 GCA_019415925.1 Clostridiales bacterium | reverse complement strand
GTTATGTAGTATGATATATTATGTATAATACTATTTAAAGCGTTAGAAATTTTCAACTGTAAAAGGTTAAATAAGGAGCAAATTGTGTTTGGATATTTGCAAATTCAAAAAAGCGAACTGCTTGTACGGGAATTTGAGGCATATAAATCCGTATACTGCGGTTTGTGCAAGCAAATGGGAAAGGATTATTCATTCCTCACCCGATTAAGCTTAAGCTATGACTGTACATTTTACGCAATGCTTCTTATGTCTGTGTCAAGAACCTGTAAGGGTTTTAAAGACGGAAGATGCACCTTTAATCCGCTGAAAAAGTGCAAATTTGCCTTGTGCGAAAGCGATTGCTACAGCAAAGCGTCTGCCTTTTCTGTCATTTCCGTTTTTTACAAGCTAAAGGACGATTTAAAGGACGAGGGCTTTTTCAGAAAGCTTTTAACAAGATTATTGCTTTTGTTCTTTTCACACTGGCAGAAGAAAGCCGCAAAAAAATATCCCGATATTGATAAATATATTTCCGAAATGACTGCGCTTCAGTCAGAAGCCGAGGCAGACGAAAACTGCTCGGTTGATATGGCGGCTCACCCGACGGGATATATGCTTGCAAATGTTTTTGCACTCGAAGCCGAAAACGACACCGACAGACGTGTTTTTTACGAATTTGGCTATCATCTCGGCAGGTGGATTTATCTGGTTGACGCCGCAGATGACTTAGAAAAGGACAGAAAGAAAAATAACTTTAACCCATTTATTTCTTTAAAAGAAGAATACAATCAACAACGGATTGTATCAGCACTCAATCAGTCGCTTGCAAGGGCGTATGACGCTTACAATCTTATTGACATAAAGGATTTCAGAGGGATTCTTGACAATATGCTTTTGCTCGGCTTGCCCTCTGTTCAAAACAAAGTAACCGACAATTTAAGCGGAGGTAATAATGAATAATCCATACGAAGTACTTGGAGTATCCGAAACGGCTACAGATGAGGAAATCAAAGCGGCTTACAGAAAGCTTGCCAAAAAGTATCATCCCGACAATTACGCTGACAGTCCTCTTGCAGATGTGGCTGAACAGAAGATGAAAGAGATTAACGAGGCTTACGATACAATAAATCAGATGCGCCAGAAGGGCAAGGGTACCGGCTCAACAAACTCTTCGTCATATTCAGGCTCTTCAAATTCTCAGTTTTACAACGTAAGAATTTATATTCAGCGCAATATGATTGATCAGGCTGAACAGATACTCGACTCAACTCCTATGGGCAACCGCACTGCCGAGTGGTACTATCTCAAGGGAATGTGTGCCTACAGAAGAGGCTGGAGCGAGCAGGCATTCAATAATTTTACAACAGCCTGCAATATGGACCCGAACAATCAGGAGTACCGTGCGGCACTCAACAATATGCAGAATCAGCGTGCATATAATTACGGCGGCTACAATCAGCCGAATATGCAGGGTACAGGTGCAGGCTGTTCCTGCTGTGATATTTGTGCGGCAATGATGTGCGCAGACTGTATGTGCGATTGCTGCAGGGCAGGTTGCTGATATGAAAAAGAGCGTGAAGAATTCAACCTTCAGGGTAGCTTTTTGCGGTATCATTGCGGCTCTGGCACTTGCACTTATGATTTTTACAACGCTTGTGCCTATAGGAACTTATGCTTTTCCTTGCTTTGCCGGAATATTTATTGCAGCCGTAGTTATTGAGTACGGCTGGAAATGGGGACTCGGTGTTTATGCCGTAGTTTCTGTTTTGTCGCTTTTTCTTGCAGGCGACAAGGAGGCTGTTCTCTATTTTATCGCTCTTTTCGGTTATTATCCGATTTTAAAGGCGGTATTTGAAAAGCATATAAAAAATAAAATAATTCTTTATATTGTGAAATTGGCAGTATTCAATGCTGCGGCAATCGCTTCGTTTTATGCGGCGGCTTTTCTGCTTTCAATTTCACCCGAAGAATATACTCTTTTCGGCATATATATGCCTCTTGCGTTTCTGGCTTTCGGCAACGTATTTTTCCTTGTATACGACTTTGCTGTTACGGTATTTGTCAGTCAGTACGTCATCAGATTAAGAAGTAAATTATTCGACAGAGAATAAATAATTAATTTGCGAAAAAAGAATTTTTATGGTATAATATAAGATAATAAAAAACACTTACGGTCATTCATTTTTATATTAATGAAGTTTTGAAAAGAAACAAAGGTGGTATCAATGAAACAAAAGATATTTGTCAGAGTTGTCTGTGTAGCACTTGCAGTCGCAATTCTCGGTTCGGTTTTTCTTGTTGCAGTAAGCTCGTTTTCGGCAGGTGCAGTTTCTGCATTTGATGAAAATTCGGAAACTGCCACACAATCTCCCGAAACACTTAAAAGCGATTTTGTAGCAACTGTAGGAACAAATCTTTTGCAGGCAACCTATGCTTCACCCTCAGCAGGTGCAAGCGGATATGTCAGCGATGACTACGTAAATCTTCGCAGCGGTGCAGGAACAAATTGCTCTGTTGTAACCTGTATGCGAAAAAACACGAAATTTACATATGTTGACGGCAAGCTCTATAATTCAAGCTGGTATAAAATCAAGCTTACGTCAAATTCTAAAACAGGCTATATCCACAGGGATTACGCCGCACTTTCTTCAACTTCGTCGGATAGACCTTCTTCCGATAAAGTCACAGGTTACGTAAACGACGATTATGTAAATCTCCGCAGCGGAGCAGGCAAAAGCTATTCTGTTGTAACCTGTATGCGTAAGAATACGCAGTTTACCTTTATAAGCACAACGCTTTATAATTCAAGCTGGTATAACATTCAGCTTTCAGACGGTAAAAAAGGCTATATCCACAAGGATTATGTTACAAAAAATCCAGCATCTTCAGGCTCGGGCTCTTCCGAAAAAGTAACAGGATATGTAAACGACGATTATGTAAATCTCCGCAGCGGTGCAGGTACAAACTATTCCGTAGTAACCTGTATGCGCAAGAATACTCAGTTTACCTTTATCAGCACATCACTTTATAATTCAAGCTGGTACAATATTCAGCTTTCAGACGGTAAGAAGGGCTACATCTATAAAACTTATGCTACCAAAAACAGCTCAAGTTCCAATCCGGAATCCCCGACTACACCTACAATCCCTACGACTCCGACAACTCCTTCCGGCTCAATCAAGCTTTCTTCAACGAGTGAAACTATTTATGTCGGAAACAAGTTTGCAATAACTGCAACGGGAGCAAGCTCTGTCAAGTGGAGCAGCTCAAACACCTCTGTTGCTACAGTTAATTCAAACGGTGTTGTTACTGCAAAATCAAGCGGTACAGCATATATTAAAGCTGCATCAGGTTCAAATTCCGCAACCTGTAAAATTACTGTTAAGTCGGGAACTTCGGTTAATATTTCCTCAAGTACAATCAGCAATATGCGCAGAGGAAAGTCTGTACTTCTGAAATCAACCACAGGCTCAGTAAAGTGGAAATCCTCGAACACAGCAATTGCTAAGGTAAATAACGGAATTGTAGATACAAAATCAAACGGTTATGTAACCATCACTGCCTACACCTCAAGCGGTGCGGCAACCTGCCTTATTAATGTAATCGGCAGAGATAACATCAGATTTGTATATGCATCACCGAACTCTGCACCTAAAAATTCAACCGTAACCTTTAAGGCAATTACAGATACCGACAGAGTCGCAGTTCGTTTTGTCGTATCAAACGGAAGCACTTCCTATACAGTAAATGCCACAAACAAGGTAAAAGACGGCAATAATTACATATGGTCAGGCTCAAAACAGCTCAGCACCTCGGGTAAATGGACCGTCAAGGCTTATGCAAAATACAAAACCTCAACTAAATATCTTACAACTCCCGGAAACGGCGAGGGAGAGGTGTTTGTAACTTCTTCAACCGATAAGACGACAACTGTTTGTGCCGAAAGACGTGCAAGCGATGAGGTAATCAACCTTATTGCAAACTACGAGGGATTCTTAAGCAGTGTAACTGCCGACAGTATAACCTCTGACCCGACTCTCGGTTACGGCAAGGTTGTGCTTACAAACGAGCAGTTCTATAATAACCTCACCAAGAATGAAGCATACGCTTATCTTTGTCAGACGGTAAATAAGGGCGGCTATACAACCAAAACCAATTCATTCCTTTTAGATAACGGCATAAAGTTCAATCAACAGCAGTTTGACTCGATTGTCTGCTTTACCTACAACGTTGGTGCAAGCGCAATCTACAACGATTCCGATTTGCAGTCTGTCCTTCTTAATACAGGCTCAGGCAGTTCAACAATCAGCGCAGGCGCAAGCGGATATGTCAATTCAAGCGACGTTAACTTGCGAAGCGGTCCGGGAACCGACCATTCTGTTCTGACCTGTATGTCGAAAAATACAAAATTTACATTTGTTGACGGAAAGATTTACAATTCAAGCTGGTACAAAATCAAGCTTTCAAACGGCACAACAGGCTATATATACAAATCCTATGCATCTGTTTCAGGCGGCACAAGAGATTTGAATAATGTAAATAAGCAGAACTATCTTAACAGCTACTTGCAATATCATCACGCAGCAGGCTCTTGCTACTGGGGACTTTTATACAGACGAATTGACGAGGCAGAAGTATTCTTCTACGCCGACTATCAGCGTGACGGTCAATACAACAAAAAAGGCTTCAGCTTTTCCTGTCAGGTAAGACCGTCATTCAGTATAAGTTGATGTGATTTATGATATATGTGTTTAAAAATGAAAATGAAGAAGGTAATCAGATGAAAAAAATTGGATTTATCGGCGCAGGCAATATGGCGACAGCGATAATCAAAGGACTTATGGCACAAAACGGCGGCAAAGCTGATTTTATCAATGTTTTTGATACAGACGCCGATAAGTGTGCTGTAATGTCCGATATGGGCGTTTCAGTCTGCAAGACGGGTTGTGAAGTTGTTGAAAACAGCGATATTACCGTACTTGCCGTAAAGCCTCAGAATTATTCGGAGGTACTTGAAACAATCAAGCCTGCCGTAAACGAAAGCAAAACATTCGTTTCAATTGCCGCAGGAATCTCAATCGGCTACGTTCAGTCAGCTCTTGACTGTAAATGTCCTGTTGTACGTGTGATGCCGAACACTCCTTTACTGCTCAAAAAGGGTGCTTCTGCACTCTGCCCATCCGATAACATCAGCGACGAGGACAAACAGGTGGTATATAATATGTTTGCAGGAAGCGGCGTATGCGAATATATCACCGAGGAGCATATGAACGAGATTATCGCCGTAAACGGCAGCAGCCCTGCGTATATCTACCTTTTTGCAAAGGCAATGGCTGATTACGCACAAAAGCAGGGAATAGACTACGACAAGGCTATGAACCTTGTCTGCGCAACTCTCGAAGGCTCAGCGGCAATGCTTCGTGAAAGCGGCGACAGCGCCGATGTTCTTATTCAGAAAGTCAGCTCAAAGGGCGGCACAACAATAGCCGCACTTGATAAGCTCAAAGAGCACGGATTTTACGAGGCTGTTCAGGACGCAATGGACGCCTGTACAAAGCGTGCCGAGGAGCTTGGCAGGTAATATTCATATTATAAATACATTTCGCATAAAGTTTTAACGGGACAACCAAAGCCTGTACTTGGCTGACACCGATAAAACGAAGGGAATGTATTTATGAAAAGCTTGGTATTTTCGTTCAAAAAGACTGAATTAGGCAGAAGAGGAATACGCCGAATAACGCTTTCCGATTTGCAATATTTTTTCAGACGTTACGGCTTAAGGGTGATGTTTACCGCAGTTTTGCTTGTCGGACTTGTCGCAGGCTCAGTCTGTGCACAGAATTCAGGTGAAACCCTGCTTAATTCTCTCGATTTTTTATTCACAACAAACCTTGACGCAAGACTTGCACAGAACGCAGCAGGTACTTTCTGTGCATGCTTTGCGTCAGATTTTATATTTTTATTTTCCGTATTTTTACTCGGACTCACCCCTTGGGGAGTGTTCGTTATGCCTTTTGTCGTCCTTTTCAAGGGCTTCGGCACAGGCTTAACGGCAGGCTACCTTTTTGCGGTGCAGCAGCTCGGCGGTGTCGGATTCTATCTGCTTGTGCTGTTACCGGGTACATTTTTATTCTGCATTGCGCTTGTAATGTTTTCGTCAAACTCCTTTATGTTTTCAAAGGATATGTTTGTCTATACGTTCGGAAAATATCCGCCCAGGCAGTCAATGCGTTCGGGGGCAACCTCGCTTTGCTCTCACCTTATTGCTTCTCTCATAATAACGTTCTGTGCGTCGCTTATTGATACGGCACTCTGGACGTTGTTTGCAGGAGCGTTTAATTTTTAGATTTTGCTTATGCAAAAGTCGGAGGTATAAAATGTCAAATGAAAAAAGCTCTGTTGCTCTGACATCTTTTATTTCAAGCTTATTTCATAATTTCCCGAAGCTGTTGCTGACAAATCTGCTTTTTGCAGTACCGTCAGCCGTATTTTTCGGTATATTCTGGTTTATCAACACAATTACGGGCTTGAATTCAAACTTCATATTGTTTTTAACAGCAATACCGCTTTTCTCGTTCTATGCAGGCGTTGTTCAGGTCACCTCGCATATGGTCAGGGGAGAGGAAAACGTAGACGTTGTACATAACTTCATTTCAGGCGTCAAGGAAAATTTCCTGCGATTCCTGATTCACGGAGTTATATTTTATGTAGCTATATTTTTCAGCTACTATTCAATAACAATGTACACATCCTTTGGTAAGGTCAACGGAGTTTTTTACATTTTCCTTGCAATCAGCATAATAGTAAGCATATTTTTCCTTTTCGCATTCTACTACATTCCACCAATGACGGTAACATTTGATATTTCAATGAAAAATATCTACAAAAACAGCGCATTAATGACCTTCGGTGAATTCAAACACAATTTAATCGCCACCCTCGGCTTGTTCGTACTTTTCTTGCTTTGCGCAACAGTTCTTATGTGCTGTTACGTGCCGATTGCAGTAATAATTGCAACAATAGTTCTTGCACTTTTCTTTGTTCCGTCGATAATCTCGTTTATAATCAATTCTGCTGTATACAAGCATATGTACACAATGATAGTCGGAAATGATGAAAAGAGCAAAGAAATTGACAAAAAGATAGAGAACAGGAAGAACGGCATTTTTGATGATAAAGAAGAAACTCCGAAGAAAAATATAGCAGAGGGATTTTCAAGTGTTGAAGTTGACGAAAATGCCGACGGCGACGAATATATCTACTATAACGGAAAAATGGTAAAGCGAAGCGTGCTTTTAAAGCTAAAAAATGACGAAAATTCGAAAGGAGTGCAGTAATAATGGCAGGACGACACAGCGCAAAAAGCTCAAAAAAACCACTTGTCATAATCTGCATTGCAGCGGCAGTAATAATCATAGGTGTAGTTTGTGCAGTAATATTCTTTAATTCAGGCTCAAAGCCGGCAAATACAAATCAGGCAACCACACAGCAGACGACTTCAACCGTTCAGTTAACCTCGGCTGAATCTGCCGAAACAACACTCAAGCCCACAACAGCAGAACAACCGACAACACAAGTTGAATCCTTTACAGGCGAAACCTCCGAAGTGCCAAAGGTTGTAGTTCCGACACAAAGCGGTCAGGAAGTCAGCTATTTCAACGCAACCTACGTGCCCTACAAGGCAATTGACTCCTCTACAAATGAAGAGTGTTCACTTCGTGAGGTGTTCGGCTCAGCGTTTTCACAGGGAGTAATCACCTTCAACAGCGACGGAACGTTCACCGACTCGGTAACTTCGTCATCTGTCGATTCCGGAGCATATGCCGTAGAGGGCGATACAATTGTAGCAACATATTCAAACGACAAGAATATGTCTGTCAAGGTTGTTTCTTGGGAGGGTGACACCCCCTCAGAGCTTATCATAAATTACGGCGGCTATGACGTTTATTTCAATATGTAATTTGTAAAACGTCGCTTTCCGTAGGGACACAAATACAATTGCATTTATAGCAAAAGGTAGTTTATGGTGACTACCTTTCCGTAGGGACATGGCGTGCCGTGTCCGCAGTCAATATCAAACGTAATATTATTGTATATCGGTGACAATATGGCAAAAAAGAAATCTAAAAAATCCACAGCAAAATCAAAACAACCTCAGAAAAAGCAATCCAAAAAGCTCCCGATAATTATAAGCATTATCATTGTTGCAATTATAACAGCGGCAACGGCTTTGTCAATAGTAAGCTGTACCTCACAGCAAAACCGCCAAAGCGAGCTTAGTACTTATCAGTGGATTCCCTCAACAGCAAAAAACGCAAGCGGTGACGAGGTAGAAATGTCAGAAATCTACAACACCAACTACACCTCCTACCAAGGCTCGCTCACCTTTAAGGAAGACGGCAGATTTTCACTCTGGCTCTCACCGGGAACAGCCGACGACGGAACGCATACCGGAAGCTTCAGCGTGAACTCCGATGATGAAATAGAGGCGTATTTTGATGACGGCACAAACACGAAATTCAGAATAGAGCGCAAAGACGGTACTGTAAGCGGAATAATCATCAACTATAATGATTACGAAATATACTTTTCATATTAATAAAATGTAGCGAGCGACGCCCCCGTCGCTCAAAAATAAGGGGCAGTAAAAGTGATACAAAACTCAGAAAACAAAGCAGGCAGAATATATCTATATGATAACATAAAATTTCTTGCAATTCTGCTTGTAGTAATCGGTCACGCAATTAACTTTCTGACCGAAACCGACAACGGAAATATGCTTGAAAAGAGCCTGTTTCTGACAATCTATTCAATTCATATGCCGCTTTTCATCTTCATAAGCGGACTTTTTCTCAAACCGATGGACAAGTCAACAAAATTCCCGAAACAAAAGGTAATTTCATATATCCTAATCGGAATAGTCCTGCGTATAATGATGTCAGTTCTTCGACTGATACTCGGCAAAAATATGAGCTATTCACTGTTTGATATGTACGATTCTTTTGCGTGGTTTATGTGGGCAATTGCAGTTTTCATCACGCTTATGTGGATTTTCAGGGAGTACAACACCAAAATCATACTCCTGCTTTCACTGCTTGTCGGTTGTATGGCTGGCTACGATAAATTTCTCGGTGACAAACTAGCCCTGATGCGAATAGCAGTATTCCTGCCGTTCTTCGTAGCGGGCTATATGATAAAGCCCGAACAGCTTTCAAATCTTTTGTCAAAGACATGGGTAAAAGTCGTATCAATATTCGTAGCAGTCGGATTTATTGCGCTGTTTTTTATAAACACAGATATATATCAGTATCTCAGACCGATGTTCACAGGAAGAAATTCATTTGAAGTACTCGAGGAGTGCGAAATCTTCGGCGGACTTATAAGACTTCTCTGCTATGCAATTTCATCACTGTTCGGTTTAGCGGTAATGAGCCTTGTGCCGAACAAAAACCTCGGAATCATCACAAAAACAGGCACGAAAACCCTGCAAATCTATTTTTGGCATCAGGTATTTTTGGTATTGCTCTCACATTTCGGAGTATACGGACTCATTTCTTACGTCACAGGCGATACAATCGCAACGGCATTATATATACTGATCGCCGTAGCAGTAACCTTTGTATGCTCACTGCCCGTATTCTCATTTCCGACTAAGCAGCTCCTGTCATTCGGCAAAAACAAAAATTGAATTACTGATTATCTATCCAAGGCTCCCCTTTTGTGAGGGGAGTTTTTACTGTCGAAAAAGCGGTAATATTGAATTTAGAAAAGTCAACTTTTAAGATATAGCCAAGGCTCCCCTTTTGAGGGGAGCTGTCATTTTGCCTGCAAAATGACTGAGGGGTGGAGATGAACTTTTCCTGATATATGACCCGCTATTCTTTTAATAATCATTGTAGCGAGCGACGTCCTCGTGGTTTACATCACATTACTGACACCTGACTCTGACACGTAATTACGCATATAATACAAACATTTCATTTACTGTCGTAGGGCACGGCGTGCCGTGTCCGTAGTGATTATCAATCGCAACCGATTATATCAACATTATCGTTACAAACCAACATTTACGTAGGGGACGGCATCCCTGACGTCCCTATGTATAAATTGTGAAACAATTTATACATTATGGCGAACACAGTTCGCCGCTACAATAAGGAATAACTGTCTTTAAAATATACATAAAAACACAATGAAACACCGAAATACTACACAAAATAACGATAAAAAACCTGTACAAAACGACAAAATTTAAAAATAATGCACAAATATTACCAAACTCTATTAAAAAATAAATTTATTATGCTAAAATAAGACTGCAAAAAAGTAAAATTAAAGCAATAAATTGACAAAAACTCTACAAAAAATCAAAAAATTTTCACAAAATGACAACTATAATTCATTTAAAACACAATAATTCATTAAATATGACAAATGGAATAAAATACACACAACCCTATTGAAATAAATTCATTAAAATGTTATAATATGCTAAATAAATGTGGGGAACTATACCCTTTTTCAGCCGAAATCACCCGATTTCACTGTAGGTCAGACGGTAAAAGCTGATATTCAATGCGATTTCAAAAGGATACAGCTCTCTGCTTGCCAATATAAAAGGTTATGGAGGTAATAAAAATGAAATTTAAGTCAAAATCCTTGATATCCATTATTTTGTCAATAATGATGGTAATATCAATGATTATCGTAGCAATACCGGCAAACGCCGCTGTAGTTAACAGCGAGCCTGTCGGCGCAGGAGATTATTATTTGTGGTATGGTTTTAATGATAATCTTAGCACTTGGAAAAGTGTTAATATGACTAAATCTGGTTCTAGTTATGTTGCAACTACTGATAGTGGTACCCAATATACGTGGACATACTTCTTTATTACTAATGGTGATTCAAAAGATAGTACAGAGAGTGTTTGTTGGCCTACTTCAAAGTCTAGTACGCTTAATAAGGATGCTTTATCTGCAAAGCAAGCTGAAGCTGAATATAAAGATAATTTACATAGCTATCAAGCTTATCAAATTCAGGTTAATGCTGCAAACTTAACTTATTCGTTTTCCTATGATGGATTAGATACAGTAACTGTTTCTGAGGGCAGCTCGACTCCAACAACAAATCATACTGTATCAACAGGTGCTGAAACTCATGGTAAATTTACAGTATCTCCAACTTCTGCCGCACAAGGTGACACAGTAACAGTTACTACTACACCTGATTCCGGCTATGAAGTTGATACAGTAACATACACCTATGGTACAATAACTTCTAATGTTTCAGGCTCCGGCAATACATACACATTCACAATGCCGGCATCAGATGTAACAGTCAACGTTACATTCAAAGAATCCGTACCCCCTGCTGAGCTTGAAAGAGTAACCCTAACTGCAAACCCGACAGAAGTTACAGTAGGTGACAGCATTACACTCACAGCCACAGTAGCTCCTTCTGATTTGTCTGGCGTAACATACAAATTCTATAAGTCGGTTGATTCAACAGTATCAGAGGATGATACAAATCTCGCATCATCAGGCAGCACAGTAACCGTTACAGAAGAATCAACACCCGGCTCTTATTACTATTATGTAGTTGCAACTGTTGGTTCGAAAGAAGTAACATCAGACGTTATTTCGGTTACAGTAAAACCGCTGTCAATTACAGGCGTAACACTCAATTCTTCAAAATCATCTGTACATCCCGGAAATGAATTTACTCTCACAGCAACAGTTGCTCCTTCTGATTTGTCTGACGTAACATATAAGTTCTATCGGTCAACTGATAATTCTGAAACAACAAAAGATGATGACGTTGAAATTGATACAGGAACAAATAATGTTGCAACCATAACAGCAAGTGAAACAACCGGCACTTACTACTACTATGTAGTTGCTATTCATGCAACAGGCGAAATAAAATCAACACCTGTTTCTGTGAAAGTAACAAACGAAGGCGCAGTTATCGATAGTGTAAAAATCCGCTTTAAGGGTACAACACTCAGCTCGCTTATTCCGTATATGAGTGTTGACGGCGGAGCTGCCGAAGTAATGACAAGAATCGAAGCCGATCCAATCGGTACTCACCTCTCCGGTGCTTACAGATTCGTTTGGTTCGAAGCAACAATTAAGGATACTGTAACAGTTGGTCAGAGCAAAACTCTTACTTTCACAACTGAGAAGAGTAAGGAAAGCACAATGAATGCTTCAATAACTCTTGACTTCAATACTCTCGATGAAAACGTAATTTATATCGCTGTTGATAATCTGATGTCAGGCACAACTGCTGTTGATATTACTGATAATGATACAGCAAAGACTTCATTCGGCTCGGCAATGAATATGATTAAGCAGTCAAGTGCTTCCGACCCGGTTGCAACAACGCTTCTTTCAACAATGCTCAAAGTTACATCAGCGTCAGGTCAGGTAACAACCAAGAGATACTATCTCGGTGACCTTGATTCTGATAAGAAAATCGGAATCAAAGACGCAACTGAAATTCAGAAATCAATAGCCGGTTCATCAGAGCTTGGTGCTGAATATCAGTCGCTCGGCGACTTCAATGCTGACGGTGTTGTTGACATTAAGGACGCTACTGCAATTCAGAAATACATTGCAGGAATTTAAATTATTGAGTTAACAAAGTTCAGATTCGGACGAATTGCCGCCCGAATCTGAACGGGAATTTACATATTCCTGCACAGTAACTCTGAAATAAATATTATGTATATCCGATATACTTAATATATTATGCAATTTGCATTTATCTTCAAATTTTTAAGATATGGAGGTTAAAATATGAAGACAAAATTCATTCATGTCGGTAAGCGAACGTTGTCAGTCGTTCTGTCGATAATGATGATTGTTTCAACAATGCTCATCGGCACGATATCAAGCGTAAGTGCCGCTAATGTAACAGCGACAGTCTATATTGATTGTACTAATATGCCAGAGTTGGGTTCTTCCAGTAACAAACCTAATATTTATGCTTGGTATGGAGATAATTCTGAAATGGCTGGTAATTGGCCTGGTTCAAAAATGACAAGTGTCAGTGCTACTGTTTTTAAATATGATTTAACATTTGATACTAGTACAGTTGATACAGAAGGGCATACTGTTAAGGTTATTTTTAATAACGATTCTAAACAAACTGAAAATATTGAACTTAAAAATAAAGCTGGTTCAGATTGGATTACTAATTCAAAGATTTTTGTAGTTAGCAAGTACCTTAAGGATAATAAAAATTATCAAGGTACTTGGCAAAACTACAAAAACACCGTAACCTATGGTGTGGGTACAGGTATGGATTCTTTCGGTAGTGTTACTGCTACGGATTCATCTTCGAACACTGTAGATTCAGATGATACAGTTGATTATAAAACCTCTGTAACTTTCAAAGCAACAGCTAATACTGACTATGAGTTTAAAGGCTGGTATAGTACTGCTGATTGTACAGGTACTGCTGTTTCAACTAATAATGAATACACTGTTTCGGTTGCTGCTAATACAACTCTTTATGCTAAGTTTGTAAAAGTAAATTACGTTTACGTAAAAAATAAGAAACAGTGGTCAAGTGTATATGCTTATTTCTGGAATGACAATGGTCCTGTAGGTGGTACACATCCGGGAACAAAAATGACTCCTGTTGCCACTAATGAAAGCATTTACAAGATTGCTGTTCCTGACGGTGCAACAAAAGTACAGTTCAATGATGGTACTAATAGTAACCAATCTGCGGACATTGCACTTTCTTTAAATCTAAACAAAATTTATAACAATTCAAGTACGTATTGGTTTAACTTTGATACAACAGCAAAATATACAATCAACGGTCCGATTGTTGGTACCTCGTATGAAGATTGGGAAGCCACCTCTTCTGTAAGCAATGAATTTGATGTTTACGGAACACATTATTTAGATGTTGAATTGACCGACACTGCGAAGGGTTATTTCAGAATAAAATATGGCGATAATTCATTCGGACCAGCCAGAGAGAACGATACTACTACGGGTGATGAAGATGTATGGGTAAAAGGAAACTCAACACCCGCAACTGCCTATGAGGCGCACCCTACTTACAATGGTAAAGCTTTTAAAATATCTGAAACTGGTATATACAGAATTTATGTTCGTGACGCTTATGATGCCAACAACCGTCCTGATGTTTGGGTTGAACGTAAAGGCAATATAGAAGTTTCTAACCCGAAAATTACGTTTGATGTTTGTGGTGTAGGCGGTAGTCTTTCGGCTCAATCAGGCGGAAATACTATTTTCTCCGATTATACCGTTACTTCCGGCAGTTCTGTAACATTTACTGCATCTCCAACTGATAGTACTTACACTGTTGAGGGTTGGTATAGCAACGCAGATTGTACATCTGATTCTAAAATTAGTGATGCAGGTACAAATACTAGTTATACAATTTTAAATGTTACTTCCGACACAACAGTATACGTAAAGTTCACAAGTACTTCACAGCCTGCAGGCAGTTATACTCTTTATAAGTATCAGAAATCTGACATAGGTACTAGTACAAATCTTAATGAAACTGTTAAGACTCCTCTATCTGCAACAACAATGACCTATGTTGAGAATGATGGTGATCCATATTACTATGTTGAGATTACTGGTAATGGTAATGATGAGTATTTGTATAATATCAAATCAAATGACGGCACTTATTATTATCAGACATCTAATCCCTCACAACGTCATCCAAGCTTTCAAACTATAAACGCTGATGTTAATGCTTATAGCAGTTGGAAACAGCAATTTAAGACAAACGGTGCAGGTAATGATCCGTTTTACATTGTATTTTCTCCTGCCAACGGCACAAATGCTGCTGAAATTTGTGTAGCAAAATCCTTGAGTGTAACTCCTCCTCCTACTCCTGCTGATGGCTACACAGTAACAATGAATCAAGGCATTAAAGAAGGTGAATTGGGCACATCTTACCTTGATGGTGATTCGAATAATAAAAATATAACTAAAGAGATTACCGATCTCACTGTTTCCTTTACAACAGAAACCGTTGAAAACGCATATTCCGATGATACAAATCTTTCTTACACTGGTTATATGTATCAGGTTTACGGTTATTCAATTTTGATGACCTTGGATAATGGTTCAAAGCGTGTAACCTCTGTTGTTAACTCACTTGTCAGCTCAGACTCGACAAGACCAATCAGAGGTCTTGGAAATGGTAAGTATGAATGTAACTACACTTTCCCGAGCAATATTAAGTCGGCAGTTGTAACTCCTGTTTTCTCAGTTTCAGATGCTTATGCTAAGGATAAGGGTATTACATTTACAGCACTTTACCTTAAAGCTACCCCCGGAGACCATTTCTTAACTTCTGGTGGTAATCCTGTGTACGAGCCAGCTTACTACACCTGGCGTTCAGAGAATAAGGCGGTTAATCATGTTAATATCGGCACCGAAGAAAGACCTGTTAATATTGAGCGTGAGCCCGAGGGTGGTTTCCCGGGTCAGACTATGCTCAATATTGGTAAAAGCTCTGACGGAACCGATATGTATGTTGCTTATGTTCAGTCTAATTTGTACGGCATTTTATTCAAAGCAGGTGAAGGTGTAAAAACCTTCGACTTCAACGAGTTTATAAAGCTCCAGAAATTAGGATACAACAACATCACCTTTGAACCTAAGCCCGGTGTTAGAGATGGTATCGCAAATGAAATTAATACAGATAATAAGTCAAATGGTACTGTAACATATGATAATGGAACTGAGTATGTGATTGGAGAAACTCAAATAAATGGACAATTTGAGCTTGATGTTGATATTGAAGGATATTACATTGACGTTTTCGGAAACAGAATTATTGACGCAAATGGCAAAGAAATTAAGCGTACAGACGTATATACCGATACAACTATGACTGTTGCTGAAGAGCTTGCTGCGCTTAATGATAAACTTGCACTTGATAAGAAAAATTCAAAAATCTTCGGTGCAAGATACGGTGCTCAGGATAGAAAAGATACAATTAATGACTACGGTATGGAATTTGCTGTTTACAACTATTTTGTTGACGGAACTACAAATAAGCTTATTTCACAGCAGGTTTCCGGCTACGGTACTATTGAAGGTGCTATGTCACCGAATAACACATCAATAACCAACGCAGCCTATATGGCTTCTCTTGGGGAAGCTAATAAATTAACCTATTTCAAGGGCACTAAAGATTCTCCTACTAAGGAAACGTTTAATTCCGGTTACGAGTTAATCCCTCAAAGCTATATCGGCTTACCTTACCTTGTTTCATACTGTGATGATATATCTGCTTCAAATATGGTTGACGGTAAGTGGTACTATATGACAAGTGTTCCGCAGATTACAATTACTGTTAAATCCGGTCTTATGACTTCTGAAGGTACTTTAGTAAAGGCAGACGGAAAGCTTGTTCCTCAGGATGAAGATACTGTAGGTTATGCTACTGTAAACAAAATAAGAGATCATGACATTATCGATCAGGGTACTACGGCAACCTTGAGAGCAGAAAACGTGGGTAAACACAGCTTCGTAGGCTTCTATGATGAAATGGGAACACCGCTTTCTACAAATAATCCGTATGAGACAATCTTTGGTAACCATTCTACGGTTTTTGCCGTATTTAAAGAGGTTGATGAAGGTACAATTGCTATTACTCATAATGTTTATACTTCTGTTCTGAAAAATCCTATTCCCGGCGGCGGTGATGGTAAGACTTCGATTAAACTTATCATCAAAAGAAAAACTGAAGATGGTTATGCTGCTCCTGAGGAATATACAGATGTGAATAATACAATTGATAATGTTAAAATATCTGATGGTGATATGTACCAGATCATTCTTACTGCTGAACGTTATGGTGCTGATACCTTCCTTACTTTCCGCCAGCTTGAAAAAGATGTAAACGGAAATGATTACAATACTCCGCTTGATGATGAAAAATGTTTGAAAGTTTTACAAACAGATGCCAAGGGTAGAATTTTAAAGGCTAAATACACATTGTATGAGAATGAGTGGAACTGGTATCAACAGACCGGTGACGCTCAGGTTAAAAATAAAACCTTCAAGTTCTTCTCTGACTTCAATAAGACCGATATTAACGCAACACTTGTATACAAGTATAAGGATCGTTACGGCACTTGGCAGCAATATGTTGTAAATAATGTACCTATGGATGTAAATCAGATTAATAAAGACAATTATATTCCGGATAATACACTGGTTTCACAATATGCTCCGCCTATTGATGAAGTATTTACTTCCTGCGAGTGGAGATTGTCTAAGGTAGTTGCGCGTGACTCATATGCTGAACTTGAAGCAATTCAGGAATTAAAGAAATTTGATACCTATGTATTAGCAGGTAATAAACTAAGTCCTGATTATCATAAGGTAGAGTTTAATAACAATATTCGTCTTGAAACTCCTAAAACTATCACAGAAACTATAAATGGTGAAGAAACAACTAAGAAATTCTCGTATTGGATGAGATATCTTACTGATGCATCTGGTAATTATAATGAGAATGATGGTGAAATCTTCTCATACAATACCACTTTAGATGTCAGAGTTACATTCAACAGCTATTACAAGGCAATTTATAACGCTGTTGATGTTCCTAAATATTATACTAACTTGCAGGATGCTGTTTACACTCGTGAAAAGTACACGAACAACGAGGGCAAGGTAGTTGATAATGTTTACGCTGATTTCCTTGTTCAGTTTGGCACAAGTGATACTACAGTTTCGTTTAAAGATCTGGTTAAAGCCGAAAATTCCGGTATCAAATTTGGTATAGCTCTTGAGAGAAATACTAAGGCTGAACCTTATGACGGCACTCCAGAAAAATTCATAGCTCCAACATTTGACGAATATTATGTTGAAAGTTCACTTCTTGCTATCGGCGGTGGTTTAGCTTCCGGTGCTTCTGGAAAAGGATGGAGTAGTGCTACAGAAGGTGATTTTTATGATTACTATTATAATGTTTATGATCTGACTAATATCACTGATTCATTAACTTCACTTGGCAGATATGATTTCATATTCAGATTAGATGTTAATAATGCGAAGAACCTTTCTACAATTTATAATGTTTACACCTACATCATTTATCCTGATGAAAATGACAATACTAAACAAAAGATTGTTATCAGTAAGCCTAAGGTTATGAATATTTATGAAATTGGTAGCAAGAATGTCGGTGAAGTCACAAAGGACACTCAGGAATGACTTGTTTTTCTAAGCTCAAAAAGGAGGTTATGCTATGAAAAAGGAATACCTTAGTCCGGAGTTCGATGTTACAAAAATAGACTTTGTGACAGATCTTTTGGTAGAATCAAACACGATACCTACTGAGGAAACTATCATTGTCGCTTCAAGCGCTGTTGATGTCGGCGGGGACGATCCCGGTAATCGTGGTTAATAACTGAATAAACAGCGAATGCTTAGGCGTTCGCTGTTTTTTTAAATAATATATTGATTATTGCTGAATTTTGTATTATAATTATTAAAAACAATAGGAGTGTTTTTATGAGCATGGTTAAAAAATACTTATTTACTTTTATTTCTTTGTTAATTGCTTTTTCTGCATTTTCGTGCATTACAGCTGGTGCAGAAACGTATTACTCTATTGATGATTTCAAATTCAAATATCTTTCTGACGGAACAGCTATGATTGCTGCTTATACAGGTGATTCAAATACACTTGTAATTCCCGATACTTTGCTTGACCATAAAGTAAGTTCTGTAGAACCCAATGCTTTTTATAAGAACACTCAAATTGAATATATAGATTTCGGCAAAAATTTTAACACTATTTCTGCTATGAGTTTTGCTGAATCTGCAGTTAAAGAAGTTAATCTGCCGGATACTATGACAACATTAGTATGGGGTGCTTTTTCTGAATGTTCTGAACTTACTTCTGTAACAATAGCTGATAGTGCTTTAACAACAATTCCAAGAACGTGTTTCTACAACTGCCCTAAATTAACTAACGTAAACTTAGGAAACAATATCACAACAATTGTTGACTATGCATTTTCTGATTGTTCATCGCTTACTTCTGTAAAAATTCCGAAAGCAACGACTTCAATCGCTGCAAATGCGTTCAGAAATTGTTCTAATCTTACACTTTATGTTTATAAGGACTCTTATGCACAGCAGTATGCTGTAGAGAATTCTATTAATTATGAGGTTATTCCCGAATATGAAATCGGTGACGTTGATATGAGTGGAGTAGTTGACATAAGGGACGCTACTCTCATTCAGTCTTACGCTGCATCAATCAAGTCTCTCTCCGATTATCAGCTTTCAATTGCTGATGTAAACGGTGATGGTACAGTTAATGTATCTGACGCAACTCAGATTCAGCGTATTCTTGTTGGATTTGCATAATTGATTTTTGTAATTTGTTTTGGGGAACGATATTTGTCGTTCCCTAAAATATTATTTGGAGGTACGATGAAATATCTTATAGCTGACCTTGTAACTGAATTTGAACCGAAATACAGTAATTTAAAAAATCTTGCTCAGCCTTTTGAATATTCAGGTGAAAGGAAAACCGATATTTCAATCTTGCTTTCCGATGATTATATTAATTCTACGCTAAAAAGAATGGTTGCCGGAACTACAATTGGCGCCGCTGAGGAGTTTTCTTATTCAGGAAAGTTTTGCAAAAGCATAATCAAATATAATGCGATGCTGATTCATTCATCTGCGATTGTATATAATGGCAAGGCTTATTTGTTTTCGGCAGATTCCGGAGTTGGAAAGTCTACGCATACTGCACTTTGGCGAAAGGCTTTTGGAAATGATGTAAAAATGATTAATGATGATAAGCCTGTCGTTCGAATTATAGACGGAAAAGCAATTGTCTACGGTACGCCTTTTGACGGTGGAAGCGGAATAGCAAATAATATTTCAGCTCCGCTTGGCGCAGTGGTTTTCATCGAAAGAGGGGAGAACAACTCAATCAGAAAGGCTAAAACCCCTGAGATAATAAAAAAGCTCTATTTTTCAACAGCTCATTTTGTCAGCAGAGGTACTGCGGATAAAATGCTGACGAATTTTGAAAACCTGATTTCCTGCACAGATTTTTATATTCTGACGTGTAATATGGACATCTTGGCAGCTTACATTGCCCGAGATGCGATTGTAAAATAG
>DXYG01000046.1 GCA_019415925.1 Clostridiales bacterium | reverse complement strand
ATGCTGATGAACGGTCAGGCTACCATCAGTGATTGATGTGGTAAATTATCGTTTATTGCATTATTGATAAGTATCTTTCTATCTATTGAAGAAAGTATCAATACTATCATATCCTGATACTTTTTCTCTGGTATTTTAAAATCTAAAGACATCAAATATTCAAGATTTATGTTATCTTGAATACTACCTGTCGCAGCATTTTGTATAGACTTTTTTATATACTCAAAAATATAGTACATAAATTCTTCTGATGATTTTTCGGGATATGCTGAAAAACCTACAATACTATCTGGAAAACACATTGGATAAGCCAAAATTGCTGTTTCCGCAATATTGGCGGCAATAGTAATACACAATGTTCCTGTATTCCACAATTTACTTTGTTTGAGCCCGAAATCGCCATATTCTTGTTCATGTTTACTCAAATAAAGAGTTGCTTCTTTAACATCTCCCGTTTGAACTAATGGATATTTCCCATTTTCAAACAGTTTTGGGTCGTTTCTCGGTCTATGTTTTGATACTCCTCTTGCAAATGTTCCTAATTCAGCCAATTTGGAAATTTTCCAATTCTCATTATATGAACTTCCATTATAAATCATATTTTTCTCCTAACCTATATACTTTCTATGAGCCAATTTAACATTGCTCTGTTTAACCATTGCATACTGCAAAGTCGTATCTATTTTTCTATGTCCCAAAAGCTGCTGTAACTGTTCAATGGGCATTCCTTTATCTATTGCCATAGTCGCAAGAGTACGTCTAAATTTATGTGGATGCACCTTACTAAGACCTAATTGTTTTCCAAAATTTCGTAATCGCACTTCAATACCACCAATTTTCAATCGTTCATAAGGAGCTTTTAATGATACAAACAGTGCCGGATTATTATCCCTTCTGCTCTGTAAATAATTCTGCAAATGTATTTTTGTTCTGGCGTCAAAATAAACGACTCTCTCCTTATCGCCCTTTCCAAAAACAACACATTCACGCTCATTAAAATCTATATCTTCTCGATTTAGCAGAACCATTTCGCCTACTCGCATACCTGTTGATGCCAACATATCAATCATTGCCAAGTCCCTGAGTTCTGTGCAATTATCTCTCATCAATTCAAGTGCTTCATCTGAATAAGTTTCCTTAATATTCGTTCCAGTTTTAACCTTATGTATTCTTCTGACCGGACTTTTCAAAATATAGTCCTCGTCCTCAAGCCAAGAAAAAAAGCTGGAAAGTATTCGTCTTATATTATCAATCGTAACTTTACTTGAATTTTTATTTGACTGATATTCAGTAAGGTAACAGCGTATATCATCGGTTACAATATATTTAATACCTTTACCTATACTATCAATCATTGCCTGTATAGTTGCTTTGTAATATTTCAAAGTTTTCTCGGAACAGCCCTCAATTCTCTTTGCCGATAGAAACAGTTCAACCAAGTTCTGCTCCGATAATCCTTTATCACTTTCCGTTTTTGCAACTTCATAATCAAAAAGCGTATGTTGCAGTACCTCCTGCAATCGCTGTGTTTGTGCATTGTTCAAATAAGGTAACATACCCTGAACAATATCCATAATTAAATTCTGTTTCATAGTCAATTCTCCTTTTATTTAATTTAGAGAACAACTATGGAGCGGTAGTCCCCTGCTTTAACTCCTGCCACTCACAAGAGTTATGGGATATATTAAACGATAATTTACCGTATCAATCACTGATGGTGGCTTGACCGTTCATCAGTATAGGTAGCAACCAGTCACGTATATTTATAAGTTCCTGATTTTCAGCAAGATTTGAAACAATAGTATTCAGATATTCATTACATAAAGTCGAAAATTTTGTTGCAACTTCAGGATTATATGCAATAATGACTTTTTCGGCTTCAATTGGGCTCAGATTTTGTTGTGATGAGCCGTTTGCTATCATTTCATATTGCTTATGAATAATATCACTTTTAAGCAAAAAGTAAACGAAAACTCGTTGATTTATATTAACTGGTTCAGCCAAAGCTACTCGTTGATTTAATAAACAATTATCGGCATACATAATTCCAACACGTCCTACATTGCCAGTTAATGACATTAAAATGTCTTGTGCTTTTAGTAAGCAATAATCCGGTACATTGTCAGGCAGTACGTTTATATAATTATCGACATTAAGATTTATGCCGTTGTTTTGAACATTTTTTATTGTTAGTAGTTTGTATTTGCCAGATACTTCATACAAATCCGAGGAAAAGGAATAACCGGATTTGAATGTGAAAATATCTGACAATGGATTTGTTGTCCAACCGTCAGGAATAGTACGCTTTAGCTGCTCATTCCAAACCATTTTACCGCCTGATGAACGATATGGTTCTCCGTTTTCATCTGGAAAATCAAACTGAGTGAACCAATAATCGTAAAGTAGCTTGGCTTGTTGCTCTAAATTATCGTTTATCTTATTATTTGTTCGGATTTTCATTTCCATTTTATATAATAAATCGCCTATTCTTACCTGTTCTTCATAATCAGGCAAATATAAATGCAAAAATGAAAACATATCCTCATTAAAACTTGCTCTCAAAGTCATTATCGTATTGCAATCTAATACTTTACGAAAATACTTACTTCTCAAAAAGAAAGCAATATACTTTGAGTACACTATTCCCGTTGTTTTCGGTCTTAGTCTTTTTACAAAGCCACTAAAAGTTGCTTTCGGATAGTCTTTAACAGCAACACAACTCATTGCCAAAGCATCAACGGTTTCACTTGTTCTTGTAATAAACACATCATCTTTTTTTACAGAAAATATTTCTTGCTCTTTAAGAGATGTATCCATCAAATCTGGTAATTCTTCAGGCAAAAAATAATTATTAAACACGGTGCTAAATGATATAAACGGGGAACCGTGTCCTGCTTGTTCTTTTGATGAAGATATACCTGAACTCATTTCATATAAATCACTAAATTTGTACTTTGTAAGTTTACTCATACTTTACCTTCTTTAACTGCTCCATAATTTCCGTTTTCAGTTTGTCGCCCTCTGCAAAATATTCCTGTAACTTCTCTGCATAGGCATTCATACGAGCATTAAACTCGTCCTGTGACAATTCAACATATTCGATTTTTACATCAAAATATTGTCCAGCCGCAAGCGAATACTTCTTTTCTTTGATTTCATCATAGGTAACAGCAACTGAAAAATCATCAACAGCTTCTTTATTAAGGAATGTATCGACAATTTTATCAATCTCAAAATCACGAAGTCTGCGTTTCTGATTATTACCGTCTTTATATTCTTCTCCCAGTTTTGAAGCATCTATCAATACAACCTTATCTGTTTTTCTTGAATTATCAAAAAATAATACTGATACATTAGTTCCGGTATTAGCAAATACATTGGAAGGCATACTAATACAGCCATAAACGATATGTTCATCTACAATATGTTGTAGTATCTTCTTTTCTACACCTGACTTTGCGGTTACAAATCCGGTAGGAACTACAATCGCACCTTTTCCGGTTGATTTCAATGAATTAAGAACGTGCTGAATGAACAACGTATAAATTGCCATACTCTCTTTCTTCTTGGCTGGTACTTTCGGAACTCCCGCCCAAAAACGAACAGGCATTGCTGCTATACGTTCTCTTGTATCTGAGAAATCCATCTTAAAAGGCGGATTTGAAACTACATAATCAAAAGTTCTTAATTCCTGTCCATTATCACTCTTGTGATACGGAGCAATCAGTGTATCTCCCTGAATTGCGTGGTCAAGAGAAGATACCAAACTGTTCAGGATAAGATTAAGTTTTAACATTTTATTGCTTCGCTGTGAAATATCCTGAGCAAAAATCGTACACTTATCTTCGCCAATTTTATGGGCAAGAGCCATCAAAAGTGTTCCTGTTCCGGCTGATGGGTCATAACACTCAATGCTATGTAAATCAGTTGCATTTCCGACAAGCAATCTTGCCATAATCGTTGCAATAGCGTGAGGAGTATAATACTCTGCATACTTACCACCGCCTGCGGTATTGTAGTCCTTTATCAGATATTCAAATATATCTGCGAAGAAATCATAGTGCTTCTCAAATGCTTCTTCAAAAGAGAAATTTACTAACTTGTCAACCAACGCACGGGCAAAAGGTGCTCTTGCTGTATCGTCTGTTACATACTGTGTCAGCTTTTCAAAAAGCGGTATTTTCGTGTTCTGAGCAGTTTGTGTTGAAAATATATCAATATTCTTATCTGCTATATCTGTCATCGTGCTGTCAAAGATTAAATCAAAATCGCCTTTTGCCTGCTGATTCCATAAGTTGGCAATAAGATGTTCCGGATTAAGTAATGGAATATCTGACGGTAAACTATCAAAAATATCCAAGCGGTCATCTTCTGACATTTCTGCATAAGCAAGTTCCCATTTTTCGGCATTTTTAAGAGCCGTACTTACTTTTTTTACTTCATATCCGAATTTGTCATTAAGGAACTTATAAAGGAAAACCTGAGTGATAATTTTATATTCGTTACCATCGTTTCCCATACCATAGGTCTGACAAGTTGCTTTTAAGGCATCTATCAACTCTATGGTTTTTTCTTTTATCGTCTTTGTTTCTTCCATTGTGTTCTCCTTTATGCCACTGAATAAGTCTGGTTGTACTGGTCAAGATACTGTTTTGTAATCCTGCTCTGTATAAATACTCTATCCTCACGAGCACTTGCTACTCCCAACTTATCAATGCCTGCTTTTATTTGTGTCATAACTGTTCTCTCAAAATATGCGTCTTTCTTCAATATATCATTTCTGTCATACACTTTCTGGTCAATATCAGACTTAATAGAAAGCAAAACATTCATAATAGACATATCATACTCTGAAACAATCGGCTGTTTATTTGCTGCTTTTCGAGCAAGATTTTCTTCCCTGATTCTTTTGTGAACCCTTGCGAATTTCGCATCGCCATTATATTTTCTCAGCAGAACCGTATTTTTCTTCTGTAATTCATCAAGCTTCTTCAGAATATCTTCCAATTCCTTTCCTTGCTCCTCAATCTCAGATACACTCTTAGGTTCAAAACCATGTTGCTTGAAGCGAAGCAAAAATGCTTCCTGCAAAGTAATAAACTCAGGGTCATCAGGGTCGATATTCTGAGTAAAGGCACGAACAGTCTTTTTATACTTTTCTGTTACTGCATCTTTACCACCGACGATTTTCAATTCTTCCTCGCTGATTTTGCTGAAATTAAAAGTAATATCCTCCATTGCTTCATTGACAAGCAACTTTGTGGTATCATCACTTGCAAAAAGTTCTTTCTGATTTATGTTATCAATATGATGTTGCACCTCTGAAATCAATGATGGCAATTTTGTTAATTCCATTTTTGCAAATGTTTCCTTCAACTCATCATCGCCAAAGGTTCTTACCAAATTACAACAGTCACGAGCAGCAATAAGAATTTTTTTAAGTTTAAGCAATTCCTGCTTATCCTCAATCGTAGATATTTCCGAACTAAATTCTTCTGCATTATCTGTGGTGTAGTTAAAAAGAACCTGCTGCACTTCCTGCATTTGTTTAATGAGTTCTGCCGGGTCTTCAATAACCTGTTTGAATGTATCTGTTTCATTTCCCGCACCAACTTCATTCGGGTCATTAAAACGGTTCAGCTCTTTGAGGTATGCTTCATTTGTTTCCTCAAAATTCCTTTTTATATTTGCAAAATCAATAACATAACCATAATGGTTTTCTTTATACGGTCTGTTGACTCTTGTAATTGCCTGCAACAAATTATGGTCTTTCAATTTTCGACCAAAATACAGGCGTTTCAATCTTGGTGCATCAAATCCGGTAAGAAGCATATTGAAAACGATAAGAATATCAACTGTCATATTATTTTTGAAGTCATCAATAATCTTATCTCTTGTATCTTTGTCATCACTATCGTGAAGTATAAGTCCAGCTCGCAAATGACTTTTCATAGAAGCGTCTTTATTAAGTTCTGCTTGAATTTCATCAAAATACGCAAACAGCTTCCTTGCCTGCTCACTTGTTTCACAAATGACCATACCGCCGAGCGTATTATCTCCCTGAATTTGTCTAAATCTCTTTAGGTCAGAAATAATATATCTAAGCAACTCTTTGACATAGTTATCGTGTTCAACAATCTGACTTTTCTTTACGTCTTTCTTTTCTACCAAAGTTTCAAGTTTTTCATAAATTTCAGAAAGTCGCTCCTTATACTGCGTTTCTATATCCTCACGGATAATTTTCAGCGTATATCCATCTAAAATTGATTTGTCATAATAGTATGTATGAATATAATTACCAAAAACTCTCCAAGATTCTCTTTCTTCTTTCAAAAGTGGTGTTCCTGTCAACGCAATCTTAATCGCATTTTTATCCGCATCAAGAAGATTAGCCAAGAATGAGCCTTCTGGTTTATATCCTCTATGTGCTTCATCAATAATAAACACTCTCTGCAAATTCGTTGCATACGCAGGAAGGTCAACTTTTGACCTATCTTCAGCAAAACGCTGTATATTTACAACTGTAATTTCTGGTTTTCCAGTATTTCCCTCTTGCGCCTGATTGTTACGGAACTGTTCCATAAGTTCAGCACGGGAACTTGCTGTTTTTACAACCAATCCACGAGCTTCAAATTCTTCTGAAGCCTGTTTCAGCAAATCAAGGCGGTCAACAATGAAATAAAACTTTGCAACTTTATTTTGCTTGCTAAAATAGTCAGAAAGAACATAAGTCAGGTAATAAGAAAGGGCTGTTTTTCCACTACCTTGAGTATGCCATATGACACCTGAATTAACACCTTCATCAATCTTACTTCTTACTGTTAATGCAGCAAACATCTGTTGATAACGCATTATATGTTTCTGTTCAATAAACTCTATCTTGCCATTTATTTCTTTATGAAAACGAACATAGGCAATTCCATATTTCAATATAAATAGCAATCTTTCAGGACTACACATAGATGTCAGTACACGGTTGGTTGGTGTATAGGTATCTAAATTTGTTTGATATTCCGGAGAAGTATGAATAACCTGACAATTAAAGTCAGTCAATATCTTCTTTTCAACAATCGGGTCAATATCCTTATATGGGAAATCTGCATTATAAGGTGCAATATCCAAATTAGTAGGATTTTCTTCTCTAAAACAGTTGAACGGTGCAGACTGTTTTGCCGTCGTACAATAGAATGCCCCCTGAACCGGAACAATACCACCCATAGTGTCATATTCCATATTATTAGAGAAAATCATCAACTGTGTAATATTCAAAAATCTCCTAAATTTTTTATTAGGAAATCTCTTTTGGTTCATTCTCTTGCTTTCTGCAACCATACCGCCGTGATTATTCGGCTTCTTTACTTCAACAAATACAAGTGGAAGTCCATTTACAAACAATGTAATATCAGGTCTAAATTCATCTTGGTCACGCTTACAAGTGAACTCGGCGGTAAAATGATATGTATTATTCTTTGGATTTTCAAAATCCACCAATCTAACAGGCGAAACAGACGATAAACGCTCGTAAAAACTGCGTCCTATATCATCATTATCTAATTCCTGCCTAATAGTTTTCAATGTCTGTTCCGCTTCTCCTGCGTGGGTAGGATTAAGCCGTGCGAACTGCTCCTTGAAAACGTTAATTAAGATATTGGTATCAGGGTCATATACTGTGCCTGCCATATCTTCAGTTATTTTCCCGAAATAGGTATAACCAAGGCGTGTCAAATGAACCATTGCTGGCATTTGAACACGGGTAGCTTCGTTAAACATATTTTTCTTACCACTTGCCGCCATCTTCAGACCTCCTCATATCATTCGTCTAATATGACTTCACATACATCGCCAATATCACAATGAAATACTTTGCAGATTCTCATAAGCACATCAAGGGATACTGTTTCATTCTTATTTAATTTTGTTGCAACAGACGATGAAATCTCCGCAGCACGCATTAAATCTTGTCTTTTCATTTGATTATCAATCATAAGTTTTTGAAGTTTGTTGTAGCTTATTCTCATCTGTAACGCTCCTTCGTATTCTCCGTTCCTTTTGGTTACAGTTACTCATTTGACATTATACTATGAATAATCTATTTTTTCAAGATATAGGGATTTATTCGCAACTCCTATCCAACAAGGTGTCACTTTTTACAAACACCTAATACAACTCTTTTAAAGAATAATAAAAAAGAGATGCCGAAGCACCTCAATTATACATTCTATTATTAACATTCAATGCAATCATTGCTATGACCTTTTCTATCGGCGGCTCTTTTCCGTCCGGTGCAACTGCTTTCCAAAAAGCGATTGCTTCCGGTTCAGCACTTTTCATTGCTTCCCGAATGGCAAACTGCATTTCCTCTTTTACTGCTTTTTCGGTTGTTCCATTTTCTTTTGCTATTTGTCTGAAAATGTCGTTCACTTCTACTTCCTCCTATGTCTATTAGTATGTGTCTATCACTGACAGTTGTTGTTATAGCATATTTGCTCTGTCGAAGTCCCGAAAAATTTGTCGATAGCTGAAATTTTTTATACTGAAAAAAAGAAAGCTCGTCGATTAGGACGAACTTCTGTGTTTTATGGAAGTATTTGCTTTGATTGCTTCACAAGTGTATCTATAACTTCATAAATTCTGTTTCTATCTTCAGGAGCAAGTTTTTCAAGCTTCTCATTCAGCATAGAGTTCTTGACTGTATATCCCGTTTCCAGGACCTCAGTAAGAACCATATCCGATGATACACCTAAAGCATTTACTATCTTTATGAAAGTTTCGAGTGACGGAATTTTCTCTCCACGCTCAACCATACCAATATAATTTGTTGTCAAATCTGTTTTCTCAGCCAAATCTTCTTGGCGTAATTTTCTCGCAAGTCGGAACTTTCTTATATTCTTGCCGATTGTATCGAGCTTCATCACATCACCTCCCTTAGTATGTTTCCATAACTAATAGTATAGGTTAAGTCGATTTCAAATCACACGCACCCAAAGGAAGTCAAACCAACTATTAGTGATGATTCCCAACTATTTTTATGTTATACTATAAAAGTAGTAATTCACGATTGTTAATGGCGAAAGACAAATCACAACCCAAGAGCCAAGTTAAACAATCTCCATAGAATAAACTTAGGGGTAAAAGGAATGGACGAACAAAAGATAATATTCAGTAATCGGTTTGAAAAAGAGAAATTTGAGGATTACAAAACAGATTTGGGAACTGACAGCTCAGTCACTCCCGACTTTACGGAAGCTGATGATTTTTTAAAATTTATACAGAAGAACCGCAGAAGTGTTCCAAGTAAAGAGCGAATTGCTGACAAGGATAAATTTATCAAAACCGTTTACGAACTATCCAATAGCTTTGAAATTGACGCTGACCTGATAGAATTTGCCGAGGGATATATCGCCAACATCTATGTAGATTATGCCTGCTACACTGGATATATCAAGAAGCTGTTAGCAATTCTTTTTATCCTTGCCGATGATATTTCCTTTTTAGACGGCAGTAAAGAAAATGCCGATATGCTTTTCAGCTTCACTTATCACACACACCATATTTTCCTGAATAACAGAGAAACAACTGATTTCTCATAATGTACCCGATGGCTACTCAACTGAGCAGCCATCTTTTCAATTTTCCAGACACCGTCTGGAATTTTTAATATGCCGGAATACCGTATCCATAGATATTGCTGCTTCCGACTGTGTACTGTCTTTGCTTGCAGGCGTCGCCTGAGTTGCCCTCTACGGTATAAACTGTGCCATTCTCACATTTCTCTACAATACCAACGTGGTCTGTTGTACCATCGCCTTCCCAATCAAAGAAGATAATATCTCCTACCTTTGGTTCATAAGTGCGGTCTTGCCATTTCCCATTTGACTTAAACCAGTTTGCACCATCCACGCAACCTGCAAATTTCGGAACAAGTCCGCTTTCAATATACCCGCATTGGTCAGCACACCAAGATACGAAGCAGGCACACCATTCCACTCGACTGTTAAAGCCGTACCAACTCCAGTAAGGTTGTCCGCCCTGATTGCCTAGCTGTGTCAAGGCAACCTCAACAATCGCCTGATTACCTCCGGCAGTAAAGGCTCGCCCATACGGATAGTACCTCAGAACGTGAGCCGGATATTGGGTATCTCCATAACTGTCCCAACCAAGCCTTTGTGCCTGCTGAGTGGAAAACTCCACTGCATTGGCATAAGAATAACCGCCGTAATTCGTTTTTGCCCAAGAAATATACCCATTACCGAAGTTGTAGCCTTGCAAGGCAAGTTTGATATGCTCCATATCTATCGGACTTTCCACTTCTGCCGAAGTAAGAGCCGCTTTCAATTCCTGAACTCCACACTGGATAGAATATTCAGGGTCTTTAATTCCATTAGGTTCGTGCGGATACCTTGTATTGAAACTTCCCTCTGCTGCCTGCATAGGGTCAAGTCCTCTGCCACCGCTTTCCTGCATCATAACCGCCTTGATAAGTTCCACATACTCAGGAATGCCGTACTCTTTGGCATACTTCTGTATGATGGGTTCATAGGCTTCTACCTCTGCACTTACCGGAGTATAGGAATTACTGTCACTTCCTCCTCCAAACATTGCTACGGCAGCACCAAACAGCACGACAATCATAATAATCAGAACCGCTATCCAACCGCCTGCGGCGATTGCTGCTACAAGTGCTTTTGTCCCTGCAATAATCGCTTTGACTGTCGCAACAGTAGCTTTCGCTGTGGCTTTAACGGTATCTGCTGTGGCTTTCGCCGCTTTCTTTGCCGTCTGAGCCGCTTTCTGTGTTGCTTTGGCTGTTGTTTTTGCTGTTTTCTGTGCTATAATGGCAGCTTCTTTGGTAGTCTTAATAGAAGTCTTTGCCGTTTGTTCTGCGGTCTTGACCGACCTTTGAACAGTATTGGTTGCACCTTTCGATACGGTCTTGACTGTCGTATTTCCTGCCGACCTTGCAGACTGTTTAATTGTTTTCTCCGTACGCTCCAGAGTTCGGATGCTCTGTTTTCCGACAGGATTGACCGATTGTTTCTGAAGCTGTTTCTCTGCACGCTTGGTCTTGAAATTCTCAATTCCCGTTTTGGCTTTCTGATAATTCTGCCTTGTTTCACGCACACCCCATCTGCCGACTTTATCCGCACGGTATGCAGTTTCGTGAACAGCCCTATCCGTTGCCGCTTCGATTTTATCGGAAGCATATTCCTCTGCGGAATTTTCCGAAGCATTGGTGGAATGCTTTCCTTTAAGATTTCAAGCACTCGGCTCTCCACCGTTTTCTGTTGTTTCATAATGTTCCTCCCAAAATTAAAGGGACAGAGTTTTTTACGCTCTGCCCCGACTGGTTAATGTTCGCTTATTACTTACTTCTTACGGTTTTTAACCTGAAGAAAGATAAAGCCGCCGACAATAACGGCAACTAATGCGATAGCGATAATTGTCTTTGCTTCCATTACTCGTTACCCTCCTTTTTCTTCTTTTTGTGTGCAACAACAGACGTTACAGCGATACCGACAGCAGAAAGTCCGGCAAGGACATACCAAAGTTTCATATTGGTATCATCTCCTGTTTTCGGAGTATCCCTCAACTCATTGTGCATTTTTACAACGGCTGTTTCATCAAGTTTGATAGTAACATTCTGGTCGGCAGGTGTGATATATGCGGCAGAGGCATTGTTTGCCACTTCGGATACGGTATATTCGCCAATACGAAGTCCCTCAATCACGATTTCGCCGTTCTTATCTGTTTCAAATGTCATATCATAACCGTTTGCTCCGGTTACTCTGAACGCAAAACCTTTAACCTTACCATCTGAAGATGTCTTGACGATTTTCAGTGTTCCACGCATAGCTTCATTGATAAATCCAACACCAGACTTATTCTCAACGGAATAAGTTGTTTCGTCTTTCTCAATGAAAACAGAGTATTCTCCCTTATCAAGCAGGAAACCCTCCGGTGCTTTTGTTTCACGAACAATATATTTTCCGTAAAGCAGCTCTTTCATCTCATAAATTCCGGTTTCGGTTTCTTCAAGATTTCCGATAAGTTCATCGCCATCATCAATCTTTCCGTTCTCATTGGTGTCCTTATATACCTCAAAGGTTGCACTCGTAAGTTTGTTATCTGGATATTCAGCGTCCACCTTCGTGAGTCTGATATTGCCGTGAACATACTCATTGACAATCTCAATTTCAACTACCTGCTCGGCTTTGCTGATATTGACCTCATACGCTTTTTCATCAAGAACAAATCCCTTTGGCTGCTCGATTTCTCTTACAATCCATTTTCCATAAGGAACTTTTGCAAAAGAAAAACTACCGTCTTTTGCAGAGGTAGTCGTCATAAGTGCAGTATCCTTTGTAAATTCTGTTTCTTCGGCTTTGAAGATACCGATAACAGCACCCTCAAGTGCTTCTCCGTTCTCGTCAATCTTCTTACCTGATACAGAACCATAGATAAGTTCATTCTTGATTTCTTTTCCATCATTCACTTTGATTTCAACTGTTGCAGTATCCTGACCTGCGTATTCAAACACAACCGGATATTTCGTATCAGAGAGAACATAATGCTCATCGGTTGCAATCTCCTTGACATAGTATTTGCCAAACGGAAGGTCTGACTTCATAACAGCAGTTCCATTTTCATTTACGCTGACAATCTCAATCAGTCCATCAGCCGGAATAACTGTACCGCTTGCAGATACAATATCTTCTGTGGCATAAAGACCAAAGCTGATGTTTTTGATTTCTCCGTTGTCGCCAATACCAAATGTCTTATCCTTTTCAATGACTTTTGCAAGGCTTACCTGCACTTTCTGTCTTTCGTTATAGAACGATGTGGAAGTTTCGGTAACAGAGATATTCTGCCCTGCATAAGTAAGCTCAACCGTATGTGTTTCTCCACTGATTACCATTCCATCAGGTGCGGTAATTTCCTTGACCTCGTATTTTCCGAGATAAAGTTCTTTGCTCTTCACAAATCCATCGGAGCTTGTTGTGATAGTATCTACCACTTCGCCCTTTGAATAGCGGAGTGTACCGTCCGGTGTGCTAATATCTTCCGAAGCACGGACTTCATAAACTGCACCCTCAAGTCCTGCCACTTCATAAACAGGCTGATAAATGACATCACTGTCCTCAGAACCACTTACATTGACACCACTAAATACTTCTCCGGTCTTTTCAACCGTGATAGTACCTTTCTGTGCCATATTCGGCTTATTGACTTTCACAACAGTTACGCCGCCTTCCTCTGTGGAATTTTCTTCGGTAATATCAAAATATACTGGAGTATCATCAAGTACATATCCGTATGGAGCTTGTACCTCTACGATAGAATATCCCTTGCCGTAATCCAGTTTCTCAGGTGTGACAAGAGAACCATTTGCGTCGGTATAGAACACATCAATCGTGGTCGGTGTCGGATAAGTAAAGGTCATTTTGACCTGATTGCCCTGCGGGTCGTAAATCTTAAATCCTGCTCCTGCATACGGAATACTCTTTCCACTTTCTGCGTCCACCTTGACTACATTGACAAAACTCTCAAAGTTACGGTTATTGATAAGATAACGGTAGGTCTGTGCGTTCTGTGAAATGAACACATCAAAATCGTCCATCATCTCTCTGCCTTCCCAACCGGAAGTCTGGTGTACGGTATAAATACCATACGGCATATCTTTTGTCTGACCGAAGCCATTTTCATCGCAAACAATGGTATCTCTCTCGTCTTTATTGGCTGCGTCATAGCTTCCGGCAGATTTCAAATAAATCTCAAAGGAAGCACCCTTTTCAGGTGTTTCAATCTTTGTTTCTCCGTCATCGGTATGTTTGATGATAGCCACATTGCCTTTGATTACCTGCTCGGTTACATCATTGGAAGTAAGGTTGTGTTCCACCTCATAAAGTTTCGGGTCTGCACCTACTTCATGGATAGTCTTATCAAGCAAATATCCCTCTGACGGTGTGATTTCTCGGATTGTCCAGTCGGTATCACAAACATATTCTTTAGTAGTGAACTGACCGTTTTCATCAGTAACATACTTATCTACAAGCGTTTCACCCTTATAGATACCATAAACTGCTCCCGAAAGTTTGGCATTGCCCTGTGCTTCGCCTTTCTCAGCGTCGCTCTTTGTTACTGTTACAGTAAATTTCTTCAAAATGTTATTGAAGTTTCTTGTGGTTACTTCTTTCCACTTCACTGGTGCAGTCTGATTTTTCGGTACGACATAACGGATAGCTGTGTCCACTTCCTCAAGAGTATATGGTTCAGAACCACTGATAAGCACATCTTTGAAAGTTGCCACACCGTCTTTATCCGTAACTGCATACTGGTCAACAGCATCACCGGAAAGAGAAGTACCGAAAAGATGGAACTTCACACCTTCAACAAGGTTATCTTCCGAGGACTTCACTACCTGAAGGTCGCCACGCTTCAATTTGTTATTGAAATTGACCTTTGCAACCTGCCCTGCCACAACAGTAACTCTATGTGTTTCCTGCGGCTCGTACTTATCGTATGCCTGCTCGGTTACAGTATAGATACCCGGCATAAGGTTATCAATCTGGAATTTACCGCCATTGGCTGTTGTAACCTTCTGATTGATACCGTTTCCGGTAATCGTGAAGTTGATACCGTCAACTTTTCCGTCCTCACTGGTCTTTACAATCTGACAAGAACCATAGCTAACTTTCATTTTCACATAACCGTTGATACTGTCGCTTACTTCCTGAGCATAGCTGACAACATCCTGCACACTGGAATTCTGACCGTGTTTACCCTCTGACCATACAACCACACCTCTGCGGACTGCATTTTTCTTCGTTGCGGTAATGGTAAATTCCTTACTCGGTGCAGTATCCATAGAAACAGTAAGTTTGTTACCATTCACTGAAAAACTCACATCACTGATACTTGCCTTGAAATTATATTTGGACAGCACATTGTTTGAGTCTGTCAGAGTAGTTGTGTACTTGCTCCCGTTCCACTCAAGTTCTATTGTCTTTGCCGAACCGGATGATTTGTTACAAAAGCTCGGTATGGTCGCATGGTTCTGTACACTCTGCACCATACTGTTGTAATAACTGAAAATCTTATTGCGAAGCGGATGCTTTGCATTGATGACATCTTTCACATTGCTGCAACCACTGGCTGCTACATGATTGAAGTTCGTATCACGCTCTCCGATAACAGTTTCCCAGATAAGAAGCTGTGTGGCATAAGCCTGTGCAATGCTGTTTGCTGCCGCTTCATTCTGTGACCTCCAAGATGTCGAAATAGTCCCACGATAGCCATACTGTAAAATACGACCAACGAAAAGACGGATTTCATCTCCGGAAATAACCCCGTTGGCTGCAAGGTTATTAAAATAATTTTCGTCATACTTATTCATTGTCTGACCGACCTTGAGCGAAATTCCCGGCTCAATACAATAAGCAACATTGCCTGAGTATGAGCCAATAGCCTTAAGATTGGTAAAATTGGAACGTCCGGTATGCCAACCATTTTTCAAGGTCAAATTGCTGTGTCCCCATACCCCATCGTAATTAGCATCGCCATCACGAGGGAAATCGACCATATAAACATCGGCTTTTTCTCCCGAAGCAGCATATGCTGTTGTCGAGCCAATGCCTGCAAAAGTGGTCACACACATAAGGGTCGCCAAGAAAAGCGACGTGACTCTTTTGAATTTTGACTTTATCATTGCGTTTCCTCCTGTAAAAATTGAAAAACACACCGTATCTCTACGATGTGCCTTTGTGGATTTTCTCTTACGACAAGATTTACCTGCCGAAAAACAAATGCGGATTTTTCGTTAATTTTTCATTTTACCATACACCTCCAGTCCGTTCATACTGTGCGATTGCCCCTTAGAGATAGACATATACATTGAGATAGTTATATTCAAGTGAGATAGTATATATCATTTTCGGTAGGTAAAAATATAACTAAGGGGTTAGAGTGTGAGAAAGGGGAACTGTAAAACAGGCTATCTGCTGTCACGCTCTGCACGATTACGCAAGAACTTGTTGTAATGCTCCAATGCCTTGCACACAAAATCCTCTGTTTGGCTGATTGGAATATTTTTCGGAATGAGCTGTCGCACTCTGTCGCCCCTTAACACAATCTTCTCTTTCTGATTTGGCTTTTCCTCCGACATAATGGCTTGGATAGCTTCGGTTGTGAGTTTGCCCTCATCAAAAAACTTTCGCATACGGATAGTCTGGTCGTGAGAGGGAGTTGCGTCATTCATATCAATCTCGTCAACTACATCACGCTGACAATCTTCGTCAAGATACGACAATTCAACCGCCGGTCGCATTTTAATTCGCCCCTCATCAACAAATTCAAGCAGTTCGGGAACAAGGTTTGTAAGGCGAACATAACGCTGAATTTGTGTTTTACTATCAGCAGAATTTTCTGCAATTTGTTCCACCGAGAACTTCTGACCCACTGGGGCAGAAGTTAAATCAGAACGAAATCCTTGCCTTTTCATAGCGTCCAAACGCATTTTGTAGGCAAAGGCTTTTTCAGAGGGAAGTATCTGCGACCTTTGGAAATTACTTTCAACCATTAAAATTGTGGCTTCATCTCGATTAAGGTCAACAACCTCACATCTTAGCGTTTCAAAACCGGCAAGTTCACTTGCTCGTTTTCGTCTGTGACCGGATACGAGTTCATATCTTCCGTCCTCTTTCTGCCTTACCGTTGCCGGTGTAATCACTCCACGCTCCTTGATACTCTCGACAAGCTGTTGCATATCTTCATCGTCCCTGACCTTGAACGGGTGGTCTGGAAAATCGTCAATCAGCTCTAATGGAATATCTCGGATTTTAGAAAGTCTTTCTTCCTCTCTCTGTGCCTGCGTTGTAAAAAGGTCATCGAGCCTCGTGAGAGTGAAGTCGCTCTTTCTTCCTGCCATCTGCTAACACCTCCTTCGTAAATTCGGTGTATGCCTTAGACACCGTACTGTTTGGCTCATAAGCAAAAATGCTCTTGCCTTTGGAAGAAGTTTCTGCGGCTTTTACAGCAATCGGAATAGATGTGCGATACAGCTTAATCTGATTTCCGAAATTCTCCCGCAACGCTTCCACCGTACTTTTGGCGAGGTTTGTGCGGTTATCCACCAAAGTGAGAAGCATACCGTCTATCTTAATATCCTGATTGATATACTTCTTGACTTTTGAAATGGTCTGCACAAGCTGGGTCATACCCTTAGCCGGCAAATACTGTGCCTGCACCGGAATAATCACGCTGTCTACCGCAGATAGAGCATTGAGTGTTACCATACTCAGAGAAGGCATACAGTCAATCAAGACAAAATCGTATCTGTCTTTGACCTGACTTAAATAATTCCTCAAAGTGGTTTCTCTGCTCATAGCGTTCATTAGGTTATATTCCATCGCCGAAAGTTCAAGGTTCGCCGGTAAAAGGTCAACACCTTCCTCGTGGTGCAGGATACCGTCTGTCGGGTCATTCATCGTTTCACTAATCACATCTGTAAGTTTCGTTGCAAGCGTGATACCCAAGTTGTCAGTATCTCTCCAACCGAGACAGGTGGTTAAATCTCCCTGTGGGTCTGCGTCAATGAGCAAGACTTTCTTACCCTGCATTGCAAGCCCAACGCCAAGATTAACCGTTGTCGTTGTCTTTCCGACTCCGCCTTTTTGATTGCATATGGCAATCGTTTTGCAGTTTGACACCTCTTGCGTCCTCCTTTCAATTTATTCATAGCCAATAAAATTAGCTATGTACTTGACCGTTTCATTTCCTAAACGGTCGTGGCAATATTTATTCTCAATATCCCTTGCCAAGCATATCGCTTTCGGGAAGTCGTTAAGGAACAGGCTGCTTATCTGTATCATAGGAATCTAACCTCTGCCGGGTACTCCGCCAGCTCCGTAGAGAAGTATCATTATCTTTCTGACTGTCATCGCCATATCGGTTGCAATCCGATACTCATAGCAGGAGTTCTCGCTGTTCTGAAATTTTCAGAAGTTTCGGCGTACCCACTAAAGTGGCTATCATCAGAATTAAAGTCTTAACGACCTGTGTATTCAGTTGTCAAAGAACAAGTGAAAAGGCTTCCGTTTTCATCATCAGGAATTAACCCCTTCACTCATTGCACAAAAGGCTTCATTTTGGACACCCAAAGTCGCTGCTTTTCCGAAAAAAATTTCAAAAAATTTTTGACAACAAAAAAAGCCGCCTGTTTCGGTTAAAAACAGACGGCATAAATGCTTGAAATTATTTGATTTTCAGTTTCTTTTTCTTTGCGGACAGCACTTTCAGAAGAACTTCATCTACTGCGTCGGTGTATCTTCCTTGTACTATGAGGTTATTTTTCAGATTGATAAGCGACTGTATCACTCTGCTTTGCTCATCATCGGTTAGGTAAATGTGATATTTCTTTTCTCTCATCGGCTGTTCCTCCAGTTCTTAAATATTTTCCTGATTATCTCAACATCTTCTTCTGTATCGGAAGATATAAATATATGTACGCTCTGAAATGCCGCTTTGATACGCTGGGCATATTCGGGTTCCACTTCGTTTGGCTTCATCGGCAACTTAATGAGTTTGATTCCACGTTGTTTACAGAGATGTTCCTTTAGTATATCTATCTTCTCCGAGTCCGTATTCACTTGAATGGCAACCTGCTCCAGTGGGATATATACATCAAGTGGAATGCCGAATAACCTATCAGAGCCAAGTTCAACTTTCAATCCTTTCAAATTGGCATAATAACTGATTACAAGAGCCGGGAACAATGACAGATACTCCTGCTCACATATTCTGCACCCTTTTACGAGAACAGTACGCTCGTTTATCTTCATACTCCAAGAATGACCGTATCTGCATTGCCACCATGCTCTCTTTGCTGAATTTCTTGAAACTTCCGTCGGCTTCAACTTATTTAATTCATAATTCCATTCTATCAAAAGCTGCTTATCCGTCGTAGCCAAATCATTATATCCGGCAAGTACTTCTCGCTCTGCACAGACAGGGCAAACCGTTCCTTTCACACGGGCATTGATAACTGATTTCCACTCGTTTCCACATTTTCTGCAATGCCACCATACATTTTTCCTCGACTTTGCATTGACTTCATCCGGTTGCAGAGGATAGTTTTTCTCTGACCATTCTTTGGCTATCTGTAGGTGTGTACTTTTTAGGTCATTCTTTCCTTTTATAAATATATATCCACTGCAACAAGGGCATTTACTACCACCTGAGCGTGTAGAGATAAGCGTATTCCATTCATAACTGCAGGTTCTGCACTTCCACCAAGCCTTGCTGTTTGCAAACGCCATAACTTCGGTAGGCTTCTTTTCATTCTTATCAGACCATTCGTCTGCAACTTCCGGGAACAGGGTTGCAAGGTCATTAAATCCTGCAAGCACTTTGTTATGGGAGCAGTACGGGCAACCTGTTCTATTGATGCTTCTGCTCTTTACAGTGGCTATCCATTCGTGTTCCAATTTACATTTCCATATCACTTTCTTGTGTGAACCAATAGATACCTCTGTCGGTTTGATTTTATTTTTCTCAGACCATTCAGAAGCCAATTCCGGCTTCAATGTACTTAAATCGTTAATTCCCTCAATCACTCTCGCACCGGAACATATCGGGCATTTCTCGCCACTGGAACGAGCCTTTACGCTTGTTTCCCATTCGTGACCGCAAGCACCTTTCCACCATACTTTCTTATTCGAGCCGAAAGTTATACTGTCCGGTGTCAGTGGTAAATTCTTTTCTGACCACTCTGCAATCAATTCTGGATGTACTGCTGCTAAACTGTTACTCATATCAAAACCTCCACTTCCTCTGTGATTAGAGTATATGAAGTTTCGGCTTTTTCTTGTAGTTTGCGAATATCTGTAAAAATAAAAAAGCCCTTTGAGAAAAGATTTCTCCTCTCTCAAAGGGTTTGATAAATTGGGATTTAATTTGAACTATTCTATGCCAAACTCTCTGGCATATTTCATCACACCATGAATACAGGTATCATCTTGTTTCATATTAAATGCCATAAAATTTTTATCTGGAACATCAAAAGGCGAAATTATACCGAACAAGCTTGCTGGCACATAGCCGAATCTAGGATAATATTTTTCACTCCCCAAAACAACAGAATAGCTATATCCTAACTGCCTAGCAATTCTATGTCCTTCCTTTATCAAAGCCGTTCCAATACCCTTATTCTGATATTCCGGCAAAACAGAAAGTGGTGCCAATGCCAAAACATCCACTGCTCCTACCTTGGCTTTTGTAAACATAATATGACCTATTATTTTTCCATTTTCTTCAGCTACAAGAGATAATTGCGGAATGTATGAACCACCTGTTCTCAACTCATTTACTAAATCCTGTTCATTACCATCTGCATATTCAGCACTATCGAATGCTCGCTTTACGACTTCATAGATTTCCTCATAATCTTTGGTTTCTTCTTTTCTTATCTCCATAAAACACCTCATTAAATACCGATTTAGTGTCCTTTTATAACGGTTGCATCATCTCAAGAATGATTCCATCCGG
>DXYG01000045.1 GCA_019415925.1 Clostridiales bacterium | reverse complement strand
TGACCGAAATTTTTAATTTTTTTTGCGAGTCAACTCACCGCTAAATTATGGTTTAGCTTATTAATTAATTTGCATTGATACAACATAAAAAATAAAACAATATCAAAAAGCGACGGCATCAAACCGTCGCTTTTTTATCAGGAAAACATATAAGTAAAATGACTTATTACTTGTTGAAGATAGACATAATATCGTAGAATGTATCGTCCTCGTCGTCTGTCTTATCCTTTGTAGAATTTGAAGCAGACTTATCGTCATCTTTTTCAACGATTACTGACTCATTCTCAAGCTTTTTCTTTGCAATCTGACCGTCGCCGTTAAAGCCTGTTGCGATAACAGTTACGCTCATTTCGTCCTGCATCTTGTCGTCGATTACAGCACCCCAGATGATGTTAGCGTCCTCGGAAACCTTATCCTTAATCATTGTTGAAGCTGCGTCGATATCGTCAAGACTTACGTCAGCAGAAGCAGTGATGTTGATGATAACGCCCTTTGCACCGTCAATTGAGGTTTCAAGAAGCGGACTTGAAACAGCCTTGTCTGCTGCAACTGTAGCCTTGTCCTTGCCTGTTGCACTGCCCATACCCATATGAGCATAGCCTGCGTCTTTCATTACGGAAGTAACGTCGGCAAAGTCGAGGTTTACAAGACCGGGAAGAAGAATGAGGTCGGAAATACTCTGAACACCCTGTCTTAAAACGTCGTCTGCAATTTCAAATGCATTCTGAAGTGTGATGCTTGTATCCGAAACATATTTAAGTCTTTCGTTGGGAACGATGATGAGCGAATCTACACAAGCGGAAAGCTCCGCAATACCCTGCTCAGCCTGAGTCATTCTTCTCTTGCCCTCAAAGGCAAAGGGCTTTGTAACTACGCCGACTGTGAGAATTCCCATATCCTTTGCGATTTTAGCAACAACCGGAGCGGCACCTGTACCTGTTCCGCCGCCCATACCTGCGGTAACGAACACCATATCGGTATCTTTAAGGAGAGCCGCAATTTCGTCCTTGCTTTCCTCAGCGGCACTCTGACCGATTGCGGGCATTGAGCCTGCGCCCTTGCCTCTTGTAAGCTTTTCGCCAATCTGTATTTTCTGAGAAGCTTTTGAGAGTCTTAAAACATGCTCATCTGTATTAATTGCAATAAATTCAACATTTTTAACTTCCATTGCTACCATTCGGTTAACGGCATTTCCGCCGCCTCCGCCGACACCTATAACCTTAATTTTAGGCATATACTCATTTTCCAATTCCAGTTCAAAAGCCATTTTTACGTCCTCCTTAAAATCTTTTAAGTCTGTATAGCGATAAAATTCCATAATATTTTAGAGTACACAATTATAATTCATATATTATCATACTTTTGCAAAAATATCAATGCTTTTAATATGATTTTCTGCATTTTTAATAACATTTTTTCAATTATTCGGCACTGTACACTCCGTCGTCGGCATATGCGTTACCGTTATCATAATAATTATCCTGGTATGCACCATCGCCTGCATCTCCGTAAGCGTTGTAGTCCCCCTGTGCCGAATAATCATTTGTGCCGTTGTCCGAATAAGTGTTGCTGTCATACGGCTCGCCGTAATTGTTTGTACCGTTGTCAACATATCCTCCGTCAGAATATGAACCGTCGGAGTATGTATTATCGTTCCACGTATACCCGTCGTCGTAATACTGATAGCCGTCCAAATAGTCGGCAGGCGCAGTAGTCTGCGGTGCTGTCGTCGGTACTGCCGTTTCGGCAGGCTTGTAGCGTGATACCTTTGTTGTGTTGCAGGAAGATACGTCAAGTGTTCCTGCAATTGTGCCTGTGTTATTCGGGTCAAGCTTTTCGTTAATAATCGTCATTGCCGTTCTGATTTTATAGTCAATATCCTCAGGCAGTCCGATATTAATTGTAATACGCTTGTCGTACTCAAGCGTGATATTTGCGGTATCAGTGACGTCAAATGCCGTGATATTCTTTACATCGTTTGCTATAAGGCTCTCGGAAACGTCCTGAAGAATATCAGGTACGTTTTCATCGCTGAAAGTTACATAATCCCCCGGATTTGTGCTCTTTAGCTTGTCGCATTTAAGCTCGGGGAGCTTGTCCTCGTTGCTGTCAACGCAGTCAAGAATACGTCCCTTTGCACTTATGAGAAGATATTTATCTCCGTTCTTTATTACGTATGACGGAACTGCGTCGGTGATTTTAATTGTGATTGTGTCGGGAATTGAAAAGCTGATTTCCGCCTTTTCTACATACGGCAGATTATCGGAAATATTTTCGGGAGTACTTGTAAACGCTCCGACTATGATATTCTGCTGAAGCTCAACTCCGCTGAAAGCGATTATCTGGTCCTCGTAATAATACTTATCGCCCTCAACCTCGATTTTCTCGGTTTTGAACAGCACGGTAAGGCTGAGCACTACGCCGATTACAAGCACTGCTAAGAAAATTGAGCTGTAAATTAAGATACGTCTTAATCTTAACTGCTTTTGCGTAATCGGTTTTTTGCGCCTGCGGATTACTTCATTTTCCTGCTGATGAATTTCCTTTGCACGGCGTGACTGTTTTTGTCTTGCGCCGTATTCATCTATGTAATAGCCGTCGTCAAAATCCTGCGGCTCGAGGTTTCTGATTCTCTCCTCGCTCTCACGCATATATTTTTCTTCACGGCTGATATTTTCAAACTTTACTGTTTTTCCTGAGTTAACAGCCTCCTCAATCTTGCTTGAGGAACGCTTTTGGGTTGTCGTTTTTTTAGCTGTTGCAGAGGATTTTTTTGCCTTTTTTTCCTGTTCCCTGTGATACTTCTGAGCCTGCTTTGCAGCTGATTTTCTCTGCTTTGACAGTTGCTTTCTCTCCTTTGACGAAAGCTCTTTTCTTTCACTCATCGGCAAACTTCCTCCTTTTCTTACTTTTGGTTTATCGGGCAACCGCACAGGGTCGCCCGAAACGTTACCTATATATCAATCTATCATTCGGGCTGCCGTTTTCACCTAAATATGCGACCTTTCCACTCGGTTTGCCTGCCTAGGCACTCGGCTAAATCTTCTTTATATCGGCACCGAGGGCAGACAGCGTAAGCTCAAAGTTTTCGTACCCTCGTTCAAGGTATCTTACTCCGCTGATTTCGGTCTGTGACTCGGCGCTCAGTCCTGCGACAACAAGTGCCGCTGCTCCACGCAAATCGGTAGCCTCAACAGGCGCACCGTAAAGGGATTTTACGCCCTCGACTACGGCAACCTTTCCGACTGTTTTTATGTTTGCGCCCATTCGGATAAGCTCGCCCGTATGTCTGTAGCGGTTTTCAAATATGTTTTCAACAAAAACCGTCGTTCCATCGGCTATGCAGGACACCGCAAGCAAGGGCGCCTGTGCGTCTGTCGGAAAGCCGGGATAAGGCATTGTGCGGACGGTTTTCATAGCTTTTAGTTTTTCGGGAGCAGTAAATTCAAGAGTGCCGTTACAACACCTGATTTTACAGCCTGCATCCTCAAAAACAGGAATGACGGACGCAAGGTGACTGCAAATGACCCCGTTAAGGGTTATTTTTGAACCTGTAACGGCGGCACACGCCATAAGCGTTGCACCGACGATTCTGTCGGGAATTATCGAGTGGCTTGTCGGGCTGAGCGATTTAACTCCCTCAATTACGACAACGCCCTCTCCTGCCCCGTAAATTTTAGCACCGCATTTGTTGAGGAAATCTGCAAGGTCGCAGATTTCGGGCTCTCTTGCGGCATTTGTAACGGTTGTTGTGCCGTCTGCAAGACAGGCGGCTATCATTATATCCTCGGTTGCGCCTACGCTTGGGAACGAGAGGGATATTTTAGCTCCCTTAAGCCCCTTTGGTGCTGTGCAATCAAGGTATCCGTGCTTTTCACGGATATCGGCACCCATTTCACGAAGTGCCTTGAGGTGCATATCAATAGGTCGCAGACCTATTTCACAGCCTCCCGGAAAGCTCATTTTTGCTCTGCCCGTTCGTGCAAGGATTGCGCCGAGGAAGATAATCGAGCTTCTCGTTTTGCGCATAAGCTCATCGGGAATGTTGTATTTATCAATGGTATCACCGTTTACAAGCATTGTACTGCCGCTTCGGCTGACCTTACACCCGAGGTAGCGCAGTATTCTTGCAGACGCTTCAATATCGGAAAGGTCGGGGCAATTGTAGATTACATTCTCGCCCCTTGTCAGTATCGTTGCCGCAAGTACAGGCAGCGCACTGTTTTTGGCTCCTTGAACGTATGTCTCTCCGCCAAGCTTTTTTCTTCCTGTTACAAGCAGTTTTGACACAGTAACACCCTCTCAAAAAGAATACCTTTATATTCTATGAGAAAGTTATGCCGATGTTACTGCTGTAAATTATTAATTAAACAAGTCCGAGTGTTTTCTTTACAACCGAGTAGATTCTCTCGTTTGCGTCGGTAATTGCCATTTTGCGTGAATTTTCGCTGATTGTATTCAGCTTTTCGGGGTCTAAAAGCATCTTATCGACTGTTTTCATAAGTGTTTCGCCCGAAAGCTCTGATTCCTCGATTATCTCGGCGGCACCTGCGTTTACAAGCGCCATTGCGTTGTGGTACTGATGATTTTCTGCAACATTCGGCGAAGGAATCAGTATTGCGGGCTTGCCCATAGCCTGAATTTCGCTGAGCGTTATTGCACCTGCACGGCAAATTACAAGGTCCGCCGCCGCCATACACGTAGGCATATTGTCAATGTACGGTCTGATGTCGAGGTTACTGCACTGCGAAATATCCGTTCCTTTTTCCTTTACAAGATCGGGGAACCAGTCGCCGTATTTTCCGTAGGCGTGGATATGCTGATATCTGCCGTCCTTGCCGCTTCGTGCGACAATATCGGCTACGGCTTCGTTGATTTTTCTTGCGCCAAGGCTTCCGCCAAACGACAGAATCATGGGACGTCCGTCAAGCGTAAGCTCAGCTCTTGACTCCTCTTTGTCTGCTGTGAGAATATCACCCCTTACGGGATTTCCCGTAACTACAAAGTCAGCCTTTTCAAAATATTTTTTAGCGTCCGGCACTGCAAGCATTACCTTTTCGACGCTCTTTGCAAGCATTTTGTTCGTAACGCCGGGGTATGCGTTCTGCTCGTGAATTATGCAGGGTATACCCATTTTTGACGCCGTTCTTATAACGGGTCCCGAAACGTATCCGCCCGTACCTATGCAGATATCGGGCTTAAATTCCGAGATGATTTTCTTTGCCTCGTGAGATGACGTAAACGTTCTTGTAACGGTCTTTACGTTCTCAACCATACTTTTCGGTGAAAAGCTCCTCTTAAAGCCGCTTATTGTTATCGACTTAATCTCAAAACCTGCCTGCGGAACGAGCCTTTGCTCCATTCCGTCACGGTTGCCGATAAACAGAAATTCGGTTTCGGGGCGTTTCTTTTTGATGTAGCCTGCGATTGCAAGAGCAGGATTTATGTGTCCTGCCGTACCGCCGCCTGCAAGCAAAACCTTCATATACATTCCTCCGTATATATTACTGTCTTTCAATATTTGCAGTTCTTGAAATTGAAAGCACTATACCCATCTGCGCCAGCAGCATAATCAGCGAGCTGCCGCCGTAGCTGAAAAACGGCAGGCTAATACCTGTATTCGGAAGCCAGTCGGTAATTACGAGGATATTCAGCACAACCTGAATACCAATCTGCGAGGTAAGACCTATGCCTAGGAGCTTTCCGAATTTATCCTTTGCACGGAGCGAAAGCGTTATTCCTCTCCATACAAGGAGTGCGAAAATAAGGAGAATCATTGTTGCGCCGATAAAGCCGAGCTCTTCAACAACAATTGCGAAAATAAAGTCGTTCTGCGGTTCGGGAAGATAGAGGTACTTCTGACGTGACTGTCCGAGTCCGAGTCCCCACAAGCCGCCCGAGCCGATTGCGTAGAGTGAATTTCTCGTCTGCCACGTAGTCTGCCACATATCCTCGTTGGTATAGATAAGCGCCTGTCCCCAGCCGTCCATACGGCTCATTGCATAGGTCAAGCCTCCGGTCATTGCAAGGAGAAGTACAACTCCCACCATAAGCACAAAGCCTATGAACAGATATTTCGTTTTCATTCCGCCTATGTAGAGCATAAGCACTGTTAGGATTCCGAGAATTACAATACCCGAATAGTGAGGCTCAAGGAAGAGAAGCAGAGCTGTTGTGCCGAACACGATAAGTCCGGGCAGAACGCTGTAGCGTGCAAACTGCATTTTGTTGTAATACTTGCTCGCCCAGTGTGCAAAAAACAGAATGATTGCAAACTTTGCAATTTCGGAAGGCTGAACATTGAACAGTCCGAGCGGAATCCAACGCTTTACGCCGTTGTCACCCGGAAGAATAAGCACTATCATAAGTGAAAGATATGCAATTCCGAGGACTATTGGGGCAATTCTGTGTAGCTTATTGTAGTTAAAAAACGACATTAAAACCATAGCCGCAAGACCAACCACGATAAAAATAAGCTGTCTTGTAAGAAAATAGTAGCTGTCACCCTGTGTATAATAGGAAAACGCATAGCTTGCCGAGAACATCATTATTGTTCCAATTGTAAGCAGAATAAGAATAATGATACAGAAAGGCAAATCTATTCCCATTCCGATTGAAAACCACTTTGTTTTCTTCATTTTGCGCTGACGGGAGGGACGGACGAAAAACTTTTCCTGCTTGATTTTCTGCTCCGAATAATATTCGTCATCGTATATTCTGTTTACGTCTGCCTTGAGCATCATTCTTTTGTTTGGAGCCATACGGTTTTTCCCTCCTTTTACTAATTGAAAATTTACAATGTAAAATGGAACATTAAGCTTTATTATAATTGCGGCAACGCCGCCACCTTAATTTTCAATTTTTAATTTTCCATTTTCAATTGATATAAATATCATTTCACTCCGAAATACACGAGCGCAAAAGCTATTGCACCGAAAACGGCTGTTACTGCGCTGAATACTGCAACAATTTTAACCTCGCTCCAGCCGCACATTTCAAAGTGATGGTGAATCGGACTCATCTTGAAAAGCCTTTTGCCGTGAGTGAGCTTGAAGTAACTTACCTGAAGTATAACCGAAAGCTCCTCTGCAATGTAGACAATGCCGACGGGAATAAGAAGAATAGGCATATCCATTGCAAACGCAAGAGCGCATACAAGTCCTCCGAGGAAGAGTGAGCCTGTGTCGCCCATAAATACCTTTGCAGGGTGGAAATTCCACACGAGGAAGCCAAGGCATGCACCGCAGCTTGCGGCAGACATTGCCGTAAGTCCGAGGCTGTCGAGCATACTTGCAATCAGCATAAACGAAACACAGGCAAAGAATGTTATTGAGCCGTCGAGTCCGTCAACTCCGTCGGTAAGGTTTACCGAATTGACTATGCCGACAATTGCAACAGCGGCTATGATATAGTAGAAAAAGCCGAGGTCAACTTCGCCGACAAACGGAATTATTGTAGCGGTGTCACAACCGAAAAATCCTAAGACAGCAAGGTAAATTGCCGCTGTAGCAAATTGCAGTACAAGCTTCTGCTTAGCAGTTAAGCCTAGATTGCGTTTTTTGACAACCTTGATATAGTCGTCTATAAAGCCGATAAGTCCGTTTGCAAGAGCAAGACCTAAGCCTGAAAAAATCAGCAGGCTTTCTTTGGAAATATCGGCAAAATATGTGTTGATAAAATCAGCGCCTGTAAAGATATAGACAATTGTGCTGATTATTGTAACAACAGTGATTGCCGCAATGAACATTATTCCGCCCATTGTGGGAGTGCCCTGCTTGTTTTTGTGCCAGCTCGGACCGATGTCGAGAATTGTCTGACCAAAATTAAGCTTGTGAAGATACGGGATTAAAAATCTTCCGAGCACTGCGGAAATAATAAACGCCGCCAGTGCCGCACAAAAAGTCCATATTCCGTAAACCATCATATTTATCTATCCTTTCAGACGTATTAAACCGATTTTGGGCAAAGCGTTTTTACGCTTTACCCGCAACGGTCATATATTTATCAGTCATTAAATGTTGTTGTCGAAGAGGCAAAAGTTACAGTAATTACCGTACCGGGACTTACCGACGTTCCCTCTGCAATATCCTGTGACGTGCTGACAACGCCCGTTTCTGACGCACCCGAGAAGCTTACGTTCAATCCGTAGGCACTTGCAACGTTGTTGACCTCAGAAGCTGAATATCCGACAAGATTGGGAACAATTACTGTTTCGCTCCTGCTGGTATCGTCGGTGTAGAGTACAACATTTCCTCCTGTCTGGATTTTTGAGGAAACCGGAGGTATCTGTGCGATAACCTTATCTCCCTCTCCCTTTATGGTTGTCGTAAAGCCGTCGTTCTGTGCAGCAGCCTCAGCCTCTGAAACAGTCATTCCCGTGTAATCGCCTGCCGAAACGTCAACGTATTCAAGCTCGCTGTCGGTGTATTCCGTCTTGATTTCAAGGTACGGAAGAACCTCAGACATAATATTTATGAACACGGGAGAAGAAACCTGTGAGCCGTAGTATGCATCTCCCGACGGAGTATCGAAGAACACGAGCATTGCAATCTGCGGGTCGTCAGCAGGTGCATATCCGCAGAATGAAGCGATATAGTCCTCGCTGAAATGGCTTTCAACCTTTGAGCCGATTTTCTCAGACGTACCTGTTTTACCTGCTACCTTGTAGCCTGCAACGTAGCCTGCCGTTGCGCCTGCCGTTGAAGTATTGTATCCGAGGATTTCGTTCATTTTATCGGAGGTTTCTTTTGAAATAACCTGACGCTTTACCTTTTTTTCAACATTTTTGATTACGTTGCCGTTGGAGTCGGTTATCTTTGAAACGACATAAGGCTGAAGAACGTATCCGCCGTTTGCTACAGCTGAGCAGGCTGTAATCATTTGAATAGGCGTAATTGAGAAGTTCTGACCGAAGGATGCAACCGCAAGGTCAACGTCGGTCATTGTTCCCTCTTTCCAGAAATTATCGTCAGCTTCACCGGGGAGGTCGATTCCCGTTTTCTGAGAAAATCCGAAGCCCTGATAATACTGACAGAATTTGTTCATTCCGATAAGCTGACCTATCTGAATAAATGCAGGGTTGCAGGAGTTGCATACAGCCTGAACAAAGTTCTGCGTTCCGTGACCGCCGAGAGCGTGGCAGTGGATAGTCTTGTCGCTTACAACCATTGAGCCGCCGCAGGTAAATGTGCTGTTGTCGTTAACCTTGCCCTCTTCAAGCGCCATTGAGGCAGTACACATTTTGAATACCGAACCGGGCATATAGGTATCGGTGATAGCCTTGTTACGCCACATTGCAGAAAGCGCTTCGCTTTCTGCCTGAGCCTGTTTGTCTTTTGCAAGTGCATTAATTTTCTTCTGCGTTTCCGTCGGCAGAGTGTACGGGTCGTTAAGGTCGTAGCCGTCAACCGTAACCATTGCAAGAATTGCGCCTGTGTTTACGTCCATTGCAATACAAACGCCTCTGTTGAGTACGTTGTTGTCCGCAATTCCCTGCTTCATATATTTTTCGCAGATTGACTGCACCGTTTCATCTATCGTAAGATAAATGTTGTTGCCGTCCTCTGCTTCAACATTCTGTTCATACTGGAACGGCATATCCGTTCCTCTTGCATTTTTAGCCGTTATGATTCTTCCCGGAGTTCCTGAAAGATAGTCGTCGTACTCATATTCAACGCCCTCAAGGCCCTGTTCATCACTTCCCGTAAAGCCGATTACGCAGGATGCAAGGTCGTTCTGCGGATAGTAACGCTTGTAGTCGTCAAGCAGCTGAATTACGTTGCCGCATTTGTATTTTTCCGAGAGCGTGTCGATAAGCTCAAGAACCTTATCCCTTGCTTCAACCTCAATTTTTCGCTTTACAACCACATAGTAGCTTTTCTGCGTTGTCTTTTCGTAAACATTATCATAATCAAGACCGAGAATTTGCGACAGTCCTTCTGCTGCCGCCTTTCTCTGTTCATCATTTTCAAAATAAATCGGCGCCATTACAACCTGCCACACCGACGCACTTTCGGCAAGTACCTTGCCGTTTGCATCGTAGATTGTACCACGCTTGGCAGGGATAGTAGTATCCTTGAGCTGTTGTCCGACAGCATCCTCCTGAAGCGAGCTTCCCTGTACAATAGTAAGAAAGCCGAGTCTTGCGATTGCCGCACCGAATCCGACTACCAATATCAATATTATAAGGACAGCAGTGCGCTGTCTTAAACGCTGATTGGGACCTTTTGCGGCTTTTTTTGAATTTTTGCGTATATTACCGTTATTTTCCAAAACAATTCTCCTTCTACCGCAAGCGGAATACCTCCGCAGTCAAATTTACGTTCTACACCGTATATACCGAAAAAAGAGTCAAGACGCAGTCTTAACTCTCATTCTTTCATAACATATTTATTAAATTGCAATGAATGTTATGACCAAAGATTTTTAATGGAATCTATAAACTGAGTAAAAAGATTATCACTTTCCTGAGCAGAAACCTCTGCTTTGTCACCGCCCGAAAGAGTAACAAATTCTTTCTGTGCGTTTGATGCTTTGGTCATACCAAGCACATCCTCGGCATACTCCTCAATCTCTGCATTTGAAAGCTTGGATTCAACCTTCATCTGATTCTGAGTATAAATACTCTGGGAGTCTGCCAGCAATGACTTTGCCGTAATAATTTCCTGATTAAGCTCTGTAAGCTGAACCTGTCCCACTATAATAAAACCGATTACTACTGCAACTGCCGCACCGCCGATGCTTCCTAAAGCAAGCTTGAGCGGATTACGCTTACGGCGGCGGATTCTGTAAAATTCCTCCTGAGGAATAGTTGAAACCTTGCCTGTAGTTTTTGTATTTTTCTTTGTCTGCTTCTTATGTACTTCCTGTTCTTTGCGCTTTGGTAAAGCCGAACCGTTTGAATAGGCAACATCTTCGTCAAAAAGACTCAAATCATAAGCTGCATTTCTGTTTTCGTATGCCATTACTCCTGCACCTTGTGCCTTTCTCTATCAAAAAATTTTCATAAAACACACTGCTTTTAAGCTCATATTTCCATAAAGCAAAAAAGTTTCAATTTTTTAACAATTAATCCTAATTGTCACACACAATCTGTTCTTTTTGCAGAACTAAATGAAAGTAAACCGTATATGTAGTAATTACAAACACGTTAACCACAATTGATTGTATTTGTAATATTCTTTACAACTTTGTTATATTTTACTACAAATAAGTTACTTTGTCTATAGCTGAGAGAAAAAATTTTTAAATTTTTTCGCATATTCTCAACTTTGCACTTCTGGCTCTCGGGTTTTCGTTTAATTCTGTTTCATTTGCACAAACAGGCTTTTTATTTACAAGCTTTGCCTTCGGCTTGTTTCCGCAAACGCAAACAGGAAAATCCTTGGGGCACGTACAGCCCTGACACCAAGACGCCATTTTTTGCTTGACGATTCTGTCCTCAAGCGAATGGAAGGTTATGACGGCAAGCCGTCCGCCCTTTCCGAGCATTTCAAACGCACCGTCAAGTCCCTTTTCAAGTGCGCCGAGCTCGTCATTAACGGCTATGCGCAGTGCCTGAAAGGTTTTTCTTGCCGGGTGAGTGTCACGTCTTACCTTCTGCGGTACGTTCTGTTTGATGATTTCAGCAAGCTCAAGCGTAGTTTTAATCGGATTTTGCTCTCTTGCAGAGACAATGCCCTTTGCAATTGAGGAAGCGTATTTTTCTTCGCCGTAGCTTGAAATAATACGTCTTAATTCATCAAAGGGCAGGGTGTTAACAAGCTCTTCGGCAGTTGTTCCGCTCTGACTCATTCGCATATCAAGAGGTGCGTCCTCGTGGAACGAAAAGCCCCTTGAAGCTGTATCAAGCTGATGGGAGGAGACGCCGATGTCGAGCAGAACGCCGTCAAGCCTGCCTACGCCCCGAAGCTGTAAAAGCTCCTTAATGTCAGCAAAATTGCCCTTTATTATTATAGAGTTTTCATTACTTTTAAACCTTTGGGTGAGTACCGAAATCGCATCGGGGTCACGGTCAATTGAGATTAGCTTGCCTGTGGTAAGGCGCTTTAAAATCTCACTGCTGTGACCGCCTCCGCCTGCCGTTCCGTCGGCATAAATACCGTTTTCCTTAATGTCAAGCCCCTCGATTGTTTCGTTGAGGAGTACGGGGATGTGGGAGAATTCCATAATATTCCTCCTTACAATCTCAGCATTGACAGAGCTTCAGAGATGGTATCTTTCTGCGAAGCCATAAATTCGTCAAATTTGGTTTTGCTCCAGATTTCAATTCGATTGTTCATTCCGATAACGAGTGCGTCGCTTTCAATGGAAGCAAACTCACGCAGATTCTGGGGAATTATTACTCTGCCCTGAGCGTTCGGAGTAACCTCAACGGCAGTTGCGCTGAAGGTGTACTGCAAAGCCATAGCCTTGTCGGCAGGAAGCTCAAGAATCTTTGCGCAGATTGAATTGAACTGGTCGGCGGACATAGCCTGAATACAGCAGTTTCCAAAACCTCTTGCAAGAAAAAAGGTATCTCCAAGCTCTTCACGGAATTTTGCAGGCAAAACAATTCTGCCTTTAGCGTCAATCGAATGATTTGACATTCCCGAAAACATTTTGCCCACCTCCGTCACTTTAGTTTGAAAATTCTTGAAAAATCGTTGTATTCAGTCACCAAATGACACAATATGCCACCGATTGATATAATTATACTCTATTGCTTTCAAAAAATCAAGTAAAAGTTACGAGGTAAGCAATAAAATTTACAAAGAAATTAATTTTTTCATAATTTTGAAATTATTTCCTGATATTTTCTAATTATTATTCCCATATGGAATAATAATAACCGAATACACAAGAATTAACCTGTGCATTCGGTGTCAGATTTGATTATTGAATTTTAAAAGATTACAAAACGGTCGAAATTATTACAAACAAATGTTTGCTGTTTTATTGTAATTTTATGTTAATAAATGTCGCAAAATCAAAAGCACGGAAACGTTGCACCGTATTTTGCGAATATTTTGTCAACCGTGTCACGCTCTTTTGGGGAAATGGTAATATATTTTAAGCCGACCTTTATAATCTCGTCACCGTCGCAGGCAGGCATAAAAATCTGATTACCGAACGAAACCGACGCAGACTCTGTAAATCCGCAGGACGGGCTATCGTGATACGCAGTTTTTCCGCTGAAAATTCTGCGAAGCTCATCGCAGTCACTGTCATCAAGCGTAACTTCAATGTTTTTATTCTCAGTAACGTACTTGATTTTTGCGTCAGCGTGTTCGGAAATTCCGACTGTCGAGGGCAGAAGATATGAAACAACAAGATATACGGCAAATACAAATGCAACGCCGACGGCAATATATAAAATATCTTTTCTTTTATTCTTCATATCAGATTACCTCCTGAAACTATATATGTATTGTATTATCAGCGCATTAATATGTCAATGCAAAATCGAAAAATACAATGTTAAACTATAATTTAGCGGTAAGTTGACTCGCAAAAAAATTTAAAATTTCGGTCAAGCCTTTTTAAAGGCTTGCGGGTGTGGGCAGAGCCCACAAAAAGATTGCATTGCAAAATGCAGGAGGGTAGGCAAAACAGTCCGGTGGACTGTTTTGCTGTAGGGAACCCACTAAAGGGGTTCCCTATGGCGAACTACGTTCGCCATAATGTATAAATTGTTACACAATTTATACATAGGGACGTGTAGGAACCCGTCCCCTACGGAAAAGTTTGTTTGTAACGATAATGTTGATATAATCGGTTACGTTTGATAATCACTACGGACACGGCACGCCGTGTCCCTACGTCAACGTTGCTATAATTCCACCGCTAAATTATGGTTTATAAACAAAACTGCCCGAGCAAATCAAACGTTGCTCGGGCAAAATAAACTCAATTTATTTCTTCTCGGTCAGAAGCTTGTTAAGCTCCTCCATAAAGGTGTTGATGTCCTTGAACTGGCGGTAAACAGAGGCAAAACGAACATAGGAAACCTCGTCAACCTTTTTGATTTCCTCCATAGCAAGCTCGCCGATTTGCATAGAGGTGATTTCTCTGTCAAGACTGCTCTGAAGCTTTGCCTCAATCGCATCTACCATTGATTCAATCTGCTGGATTGAAACGGGACGTTTCTCGCAGGCACGAAGAATACCTGCCGTAAGCTTGTTGCGGTCAAAAACCTCACGTGACTTGTCACGCTTTACAACGATTATCGGCACTGTTTCGATAACCTCGTGAGTTGTGAAACGCTTGCCGCATTTAAGGCACTCACGTCTTCTGCGGATTCTCTCTCCGTCGTCGGCAGAACGGGAATCAATTACCTTGCTTTCCTCATAACCGCAATACGGACATTTCATATAATCACCTCTGGAATTATTCTATAAAGTAATTATAACATAAACAGCTTAAATTTCAAGTAAAGAATTATTTACATTATTGTAATAAACTTTATTAATTCAAAATTCCGAATTAAATTACAGGTTGCGGTAGTGCTTTACCTTTCTGTTCTTCTTACTGCGCTTTTTGTTTATCTTTGAGGAAATAAAGTAGCAGATAAGAATTATTGCGATAATTCCGATGATTACAAGGAACCAATAGGATTTGAATACCGTTGTGATTACGTTGAGGACAAAAAGTATTCCGCTCATTTCAATCTTTTCGCTTGAAACAAGATTTACCTTTGCAACCTCCTGCTTTTTGCCGTCACTACCCTGATAATAAATTGTGGCTGTGCCGACAACGGTGTCGGTATCAACAGGTGCGTCTATGCTTTCGGGCACATCTGTTTCAATAATCAGCTCGTCTTTATCCAAATCTTTCGGAACAATTGCGCTCAGATTCTTATCGGGAACAAGCAGAACCGAATTCTTGCCCCATGCAAGGTTTATCTTTTCCTCACAAACAGGAGTTGACGAGGTTGCAACGGTTTTAAGCTCCAGACCGGTAAGCGCCCATCTGAACAAATCGGCGGCGTCAGTCATCGTTCCGTATTCCTCGCTTACGCCCTCTTTGTACGGTGCATGAAGCAGTACTGCAATGTATGAATAGCCGTCGGCAGTGGCGGTTGTCACAAGGCACCTGCCTGCCTGGTCGGTTGTGCCTGTCTTTATTCCCTTGGCGTACATATAGTAATATTCACCGCCGTTGTTGGGGTCGATTAAATAGTTTGTTGTCACAAGCGGATAATCGTCACCCTCGCAGGTATAGGCGGTTGTATTTGTAATTTCAGCAAACTTCGGGAGCGTCAGAGCGTAGGTTGCAATCTTGTACATATCACGTGCCGTTGTGTAGTGATTGTCGTTGTGAAGTCCGTCGGGATTTTCAAAATGAGTGTTTTTACATCCGAGCTCCTTAGCCTTGTCGTTCATAAGCTTTACGAAGCTGTCAACATTTCCTCCGCCCACATAATCGGCAAGCACCATTGCGGCATCGTTGCCCGAGGGTACCATCATACTGTAGAGAAGGTCAATTACGCTCATATCCTTGCCGACGTGGTCCTCAACGCTGGCAAGAGAACTGCCTGTGTCTTTCAGCACGTCAAGTACAGACTGCTTAATCGGAACACGGGTGTTTTCAAAATCGTCAATGTTTTCCGCAACAATTATGTAGGTCATAATTTTAGTTGTTGACGCAGGATAGCGCTTTGAATCGGCGTCCTTTTCAAAAACGACCTGCGACGTATCCATATTGACAAGAAGAATTGAGTCAGATTGCGTTTTGACATCGTTCGGGTACGATACTGCGCCCGTTGAAACAATTGATGACGAAATAATAATCATTAGTGCAAAAAGCAGTGAAATTATTTTGATTGACTTTCTTTTCATCAGTAGTTTTTCTCCCCTTTTTATAAATATCAATTTTGTATTTAGCGTGTGATAATAACAACGGTGACGTAAGGACACGGCGTTCCGTGTCCCTACGAAAAATCGGATATAACAATTAATTTAAAGTATTCTGTCCGCCACGCTCGAAGAGTCTGTCAATTTCTGCTCTTAACAGCCTTAACTCATCACAGCGGATATCCTTGTAGATAAAAAGTATGTAATCGGCGATTTTCTGCGAAAGCTCCAGACTTTTAGTGTCTGCAAAATCGGCTATCGTCATCTGCGGAAGTCCGTGCTGGCGCTCTCCGAAAAAGTCGCCCGGTCCTCTCATTTTTAAGTCCTCGTCGGCAATTTTAAAGCCGTCATTCGTTGAGCAAAGGACTTCAAGTCTTGCTCTTGTAGCAGGAGTAGTCTTGTCGCTTACGAGAATACAGTAGGACTGAAACTCTCCTCTGCCCACTCTGCCCCGAAGCTGATGAAGCTGAGAAAGCCCGAATCTTTCTGCGTTTTCAATGACGATTACCGATGCATTAGGAACGTCAACGCCTACTTCAATAACGGTTGTGGCTACAAGCAGTGAAAATTCGCCCGAGGCAAATTTGCCCATTACCTCGTCCTTTTCGTCGGATTTCATTTTGCCGTGCACTATCCCTACGGGAATGTCGGAAAATTCCTTGAGCATAAGCTCGGCGGCGTACTCCTCGGCTGACGCAACGTTGTCAAGCTCGCCCTCCTCAACAAGAGGACAAACAATATACGCCTGTCTGCCCGAAGAAATTTCACTTCTGATAAAATTATATATGCGCTTGCGCTGTGTTGCGCTCATAAGCACGGTTTTTACAGGCTTTCGTGAGGGCGGAAGCTCGTCGATTACCGAAATATCAAGGTCGCCGAAGATTATAAGACCGAGCGTTCTGGGAATCGGCGTTGCGCTCATTACAAGCAGGTGAGGATTTTCACCCTTGCCGAGCAGTTTTGCACGCTGAGCAACTCCGAAACGGTGCTGTTCGTCTGTTACGGCAATACCGAGGTTTTTAAACTCGGTTTTGTCAGTTATCAGTGCGTGAGTGCCGATTACAAGGTCGATTTCTCCGTCTGAAAGCTCTTGTCTTACACGCTTTTTTTCCGACTCTTTAAGCGCACCTGTAAGCAGTGCAACTTTGATATCTGTGTTTTCAAAAAGCTTTTTAAAGGTTTCAAAGTGCTGATTTGCAAGGATTTCTGTAGGAGCCATAAAAGCCGCCTGAAAGCCGTTTTTGACAACCGTATAGCATACAGACGCCGCAACGGCGGTTTTGCCCGAGCCGACGTCACCCTGAACAAGCCTGTTCATTGCCGAGCTTTTTGTCAGCAAATCGTTCACACAGTCGGAAACTGCTCTTTTCTGCGCATTCGTAAGCGTAAACGGCAAAAGTGTTTCAAACTCAGAGGAGAAGCTTTTTATAATTTTCACTCCGCTTTCTCCCCTGCTGTGCTCTCGCAGGTTTCGCATACCGAGATTAAGTACGACAAGTTCCTCGGTAACAAGGCGTTTGCGTGCCTTTTCAAGACACTCACGATTTTTCGGAAAATGTATATCGTTTAATGCCTGCTTTAAATCGCACAAATCAAAAATATCCCTGACCTGCTGAGGCAGAGGGTCGTTGACCGTTTTCGGCAAAAGCGAAAGTGCCTGTTTTACTGCATTTGAAATTGTCTTGCTGACAAGCCCTGCTGTCTGGCGGTAAACAGGCTGAATTTTTGCTCCGTCACTTGCAAGTGAAAAGGTTGGCGCAATCATCTGCGCACCGTAGGTGTCGGCAGTTATTCTTCCGTAAAAGAAATATTCTTCTCCGCCCTTGAGCATTGAACTTATGTACCTGTTGTTGAAAAATACAATCTGCAAAGAGCCTGTGTCGTCATACACCATACCCTTTGATATAATACGTCCTCCGCTGATTCTTGAGTCGGAAATCGGTGCGGCAAGGACTGCCTTTATACAGCACAGACTGCCGTATTGTAAATTTGAAATTTTTTCAACCGTACTCCAGTCCTCGTAGGCACGAGGATAGAAATTGAGCAGACTGCCTACGCTGTTAATTCCGAGCTTTGCAAAAAGTTCGGCACGCTTTGCACCTATTCCGTTTAAATTTGAAATCGGCATTTTATAAAGTGAAGCCATATAAGTACCTGTAGTTAAAAACATAGGGCATGACACAATATCATGCCCCTGATTAATTAATTATTCAACGCTTAAAATAAAGTAGTAAACAGGCTGGTCACCCTTGACAAGCGAGATGTCGGTGCGTGAGCCGAACTTGTCACGAAGCTCCTCGTACGCTTTGTTTGCATCCTCCTCGCTTACCTCTTCACCGTAAATCAGAGTGATAAACGAGGTGTCACGGTTAACCATATTCTTAGCAAGCTTTACAAGAGCCTTTACAGCGCTCTTTTCGGTAATTGTGAGCTTGCCGTTTTCAAGAGCGATAATGTCGCCCTCTTTGATTTTCTTTCCGCCGAACTCACTGCTTCGTGCGGCAAAGGTTACAAGTCCTGTGCCTACGTTCTGTGCGGAATCCATCATAAGCTGTGCGTTGCTTTCAGCCGAAATTTCGGGGTCAAAATTGAGCATAGCCGTCATTCCCTGAGGAATTGTACGTGTGGGAACGATTACAACATTTCTGTCTGTTACCATAGGAACAGTCTGCTCAGCCGCAAGAATGATATTCTTGTTGTTCGGGAGAACGATTACGTTCTTTGCAGGAGTAGCCATTACAGCTTCGTAAATATCATCTGTGCTGGGGTTCATACTCTGACCGCCCGAAACAACGTTTGTACAGCCTAAATCCTTGAAAAGCTCCTTTAAACCCTCGCCTGCCGCAACAGCAACAAAGCCGATATCTTCAACAGGCTCAGCAGGAGTAAAGGTTTCCTTCTCAGCCTTTTTGGATTTTTTGACATTTTTATGCTGTTCCTTCATATTCTCAACCTTTGTGGTGAGAAGCTGGCCGAATTCAAGTCCCTTTGTAAGCGCATTACCGGGCTGTTCGGTGTGAACGTGTACCTTGATGATTTCCTCGTCGCTAACAACAACTACGCAGTCACCAATTGTTTCAAGATAGTCACGAAGAAGCTGAGGGTCGGTTTCCTCCTCGGTATTTCTGCCGACGATAAATTCGGTGCAGTAGGTGAAGTTGATATCCTCGTCAAATTCAGCCGCCGCACTGTCAAAATTATCAACAGTGACCTCAACAGAATCGTCGTATTCAACCACAACGCCGTCCTTGATTACGGAAAGCATACCTTCAAAAATCACGCAGAGTCCCTTGCCGCCTGCGTCAACAACGCCTGCCTTTTTAAGAACCGGCAGAAGCTCGGGAGTAATTGCAAGCGCTTCGTTAGCCTTGTCGCAGATTGCCTGCCAGACAAACACTGCACTGCTGTCCTCTTTTGCCGCCTCAACGCCAGCCTCGTAAGCCATTCTTGCAACGGTGAGGATTGTTCCCTCTGTCGGCTTCATAACAGCCTTGTATGCTGCGTCAACGCCGATTCCGAGAGCCGCCGCAAGATTTTTGCCGTTTACCTCTTCCATATCCTTAAGACCTTGTGCAAAGCCTCTGAAGATAAGAGAAGTAATAACGCCTGAGTTACCTCTTGCGCCTCTGAGCATTGCAGAAGCTACAATTTTTGCCGCCTCACCTGCACTTGTGCCGTCGTACTCCTCAAGAGCCTTTGCCGCTGACATTACTGTCATTGACATATTTGTACCAGTATCGCCGTCGGGTACAGGAAATATGTTGAGGTCGTTTATGCTGTTTTTCTGGCGGCTGATGTTGTTTGCGCCCGAAATGACAGCCTGTTTTAGAATTTCTCCGTTAATCATAATAGCACATCCTTTTTAATGTACAGACTTTTTTACACAATAGTTGATTATATTATAACGTCTTTATCCTTTTTTTGCAATAGAAAAAACAACCAATTATTGTCATAATTACTCATTCTATGCGCAAAGATTCAGAATTTATGCACAACCCCGTCTTTTCGTCAACCTCAAATATTGCACATTCCATTTTGCAGTCACCGCTTGCAAGGTCAAAACGTGCAGGGAGCTTTGTTTTCAGCTTTTCAATAATGATTTCGGTTTTGACGCCGAGCACCGAATGAATTGTGCCTGTCATTCCGACGTCGGTAATATACCCTGTTCCATTTGGAAGTATCTGACAGTCCGAGGTCTGAACGTGCGTATGAGTTCCGAAAACAACAGACGCTCTGCCGTCAAGGTAATAACCCATTGCACGCTTTTCACTTGTCGTTTCGGCGTGGAAGTCAACAATCTTTATTTTGCCCTCTGCCTTTTCAAGCATTTTATCAACCGTTTCAAAGGCGCAGTTGAGGTTATTGTCCATACACATATTGCCCATTACGTTGATGACGGAGATTATTCTTCTGCCCGTATCAATATTGAGTATGCCCGTACCGGGAGTAGTCTTTTCGGGGAAATTTGCAGGACGGGCAATAAACGGACTTTCGTCGATATATTCGTAGGCTTCCTTTCGGCGGAATGTGTGGTTGCCAAGGGTGATTACGTCAACGCCGCTGTCAAAAAGGAACTTTGCCGAGGTCGGAGTTATGCCGTTTCCGTCGGCAGAGTTTTCGCCGTTGCAGACTACAAAGTCAATCGCTTTTATTTTCTTGATTGTCGGCAGTTTACTGCGCAGGAAGTTACAGCCGACACTTCCTACAACGTCGCCTATACAAAGTATTCTCATAATATCAAATCCTAAATTGCAAATATTTTATTTTTCAGTCATTATGCTTAATAAGATAAACGATAATTTGTCGAGTGCCTCGACGGGCAAAATTAATGATTGTAGCGGCG
>DXYG01000044.1 GCA_019415925.1 Clostridiales bacterium | reverse complement strand
TCGTATCCCAGATGGAACATTACTTGACTATATGGTTCAATACAGGAAACCTCTATTTCCTCAATTCTTCCTTTACCCGAAAAAGTTTCTACCGGAAAACAATCCCCATCATAAAGAATTTCACCTTCGTCCGTATATTCAAAACAATGCAAATCAATAATTCTGTTTTTCAAATCTTCCCATACAGTATGGTTCAATGTTGTATATTCCATCTTAATCTCATAAAAGCCATTAGCTTTCATTATTTCTATAAAGTTCTGATAATCGTTCTTTTCTACAAAAATGTCAATATCATTATGGGCTCTTGACTGATATCCAAGAAGAGCATCTACACCCCAGCCACCATCAAGAAAGACTTTAATCTCCGCATCTATTGCAAATTGAAGAATCTGTTTTACATCTGTTATATTGACCATCTTATCATCTCCACAAATTCTAATTAGGCGACCAGAGGAACTGCTGGTCTGTTTGATAAATCTCTGCATTTAGCAGTTTTCAATGTTGCCAAAACGAAAGTTAAGAAGATGTTCCTTTTCTCCATGTCGCTTTCTTTGGCGTAATTTACAAGGTTATTCCACACAAGATAGTTGTTCAGATACTTGGTAGAAACACCGTTAAAGCCACGCATAAACCTCTTTAGCTGGCTATGGTAGCTATTGATATGTTGGATATTATAAATGCCTTTCTTGGCTTTGCCAGTCTTTAACTGCACAAGGTCAATGCCATTGGCATTTGTAAATCTCACATAGGAGTTCATCTTGTCCGTAACAAGAGTGGAATTGGTCTTAATCCTACCATCATAAATATGATGTAAATCTCTTGTAGAAACTCTACCAGTATTCGTAATCTTGGAGATAGACAAGCCATTCCTATTAACCGCACAAGGAACACATACCTTTTCTTGGGACAAGCCTCTGATATGTGTAGAATGACCACGCTTATGAGCCTTGCGTGGCATAGCAAATGTCTTACTCTTGCTATGATTGCCCTTGTACGAGATGGCGAAAAAAGTTTCGTCAGCCTCAATAATGCCGTCAAGGGTAACATCGTCTGCCATATTCTGAAGTGCATCCAAAATCTTGTGTCTCCAAAGGAATGCGGTGTTTCTGTGAATCCCACAAGCAACAGCAGTCTTACGAATGGATAAGCCATTCATCATACAATCAATGTACTGCTCCCACACGGACAAGTCTTTTCTTGTACCAGACACAATGGAGTTCGTAGCAATCACGAAGGACTTGCCACAATCCTTACATACATATCGCTGTGTGCCATCTTTACGATGACCATTGCGAACCACATGGATACAGCCACAAAGAGGGCATACACGACCATTTGCAAAGCGTTCCTTTGCTACGAAATCTTCAATATTCAAAGACTTTACAAAGGCAGGACTTAAAAGCATTGTTTTAAGGCTTTCCTGCTCTGCGACAGTCAACTTACCGATAATATCTAATGCGTCTTTGATAGTAGGCATATCCAATTACCTCCTTCGGTGGTACTGTTTCTTACTATTATTATACGCTATTTCTCGTCAAAAATCAACCATTTGTTGTGACAGAGCCTTACTTTTTTACTCGCTTGCCAATTACCTTTATAAGCTGAATAATAATTGTCGGAATTACTGCGAGCAGTCCGATAAATCCTATCTGTGCGCCTGTGAGTGCTTCAACGCTGAACAGCGGATGCATAAACGGAACAAAGAGTACGAATGAAAGCAGGAACACGCCGACAAAGAATGCGGCTACGCTGTAGAGATTTGAAGTAAAGCCGAGCTTGAAAATTGAGTGGCGGCTTCTGCAGTTAAAGCCGTGGAAAAGACGCGCAAGCGTGAGCGTTGCAAAAGCCATTGTACTTGCTGTTGCGGCGTTAACCTGATAGCCGAGATAAAAGGCAACAAGCGTTACTGCGGCGATAAGCGCACCCTGTCCGAACATAAGAGCTACAAAATCCTTTGTCATTATGCCTGTTTTGGGGTCACGGGGCTTTTGGGAAAGCAAGTCTTTTTCAGGCTTTTCCATACCGATTGCAATTGCAGGGAGCGAGTCTGTGAGAAGATTTATGAACAGAAGATGAACTGCCTCAAAAGGCTGAGGAAGTGCCATAATTGAGGTGTACAGCACCGCAAAGATACCAGCCATATTGCCCGAAAGCAGGAACTGAACGGCGTTTTTGATGTTTCTGAACACATTTCTGCCGTTTGCAACAGCTTTGATGATGGTTGCAAAGTTATCGTCCTGCAAAATCATTGATGCGGCATCCTTGGAAACCTCTGTTCCCGTAATTCCCATTGCAACGCCGATGTCTGCCTTTTTGAGTGCAGGAGCGTCGTTTACGCCGTCACCTGTCATTGAAACAATGTGACCTTTTTTCTGCCATGCATCAACTATTCTGATTTTGTTTTCGGGAGATACTCGGGCATAGACTGAGATTTTTTCAATCTTTTCTTCGAGCTCTTCATCACTCATTGCATCAAGCTCTAAACCTGTTACGGCAATATCTCCGTCGTGGAAAATACCGATTTGCTTTGCAATAGCAGTTGCGGTAATCTTATGGTCGCCTGTAATCATTACGGGCTTTATACCGGCACGGATTGCGTCGGCAACAGCCTGCTTTGACTCCTCTCTGGGCGGGTCAATCATTGAAACAAGACCGATAAATGTATAGTCGTATTCTGTATCAACGCTTAAAGCTTCATCGGACTCCTTGTAGGCAAATGTGAGAACACGAAGTCCTTCTTCGGAGTATTTTTTATTCTGTTCAAGAATTAAACTTTTATCTTCATCTGTTATCGGACGAACACCGTCTTTTGTTGCAATATTTATGCATCTGTCGAGGATTACGTCAAGCGCACCCTTTGTCAGAATATGATAAACGCCGTGCATTTTGTACTTAGTGCTCATCATCTTTCTGTCGGAATCAAACGGAACTTCTTCAATTCTTGAAAGACCGTTTCTCATTAAGTTTTCATCAAGACCGATATTGCGGAAGGTTTCAAGCAAAGCGTATTCTGTCGGGTCGCCTATTCCCTTTCCGTCAACTATGCTTGAATCGTTGTTGAGCACCATATCATAAAGAAGATGTCTGTGACTTTCAATATTCAGGTCAAGCTGATCCTCTCGGATACTCTCACCGTTGATGTAGATTTTCTGAACGGTCATTTTGTTCTGAGTAAGAGTACCTGTTTTATCGGAGCAGATTACGGAAACACATCCGAGGCTTTCAACCGCCTTTAAATCCTTGATAACGGCATTTTCTTTTGCCATTTTCTGCGTGCCCATAGCCTGAACTATTGTGACAATTGAGCCGAGCGCTTCAGGAATTGCAGCTACTGCGAGAGCAACGGCAAACATAAGAGCGTTCAGGATTTTGTCCTGATTCAGTCCGACAGGCTCTAATGAAAAATTCTGCCATAGATTAAGTCCGAAAACAACAACGCAGATTATGATTATAACGGTTGCCAGCATTTTTGAAAACTTGTCAAGGCTTACCTGAAGCGGAGTTTTCTTTTCTTTTGCGGCATTCATAAGAGAAGCAATTTTACCGATTTCGGTATTCATTCCCGTTGAAGTTACTGCCACAAGCGCTCTGCCGTAGGTTACAAGACTGCCTGAGAAAACCATATTTGTTCTGTCGGCAAGAGGAACTTCGCCGCTGATTACTTCATCGTTTTTATCAACGTTTGTTGATTCACCGGTAAGCGAGCTTTCGTTGACCTGTAAGGAATAGTTGTTGATAATTCTGCCGTCGGCTACGATTAAGTCACCTGCTTCTAAAACAACTATATCGCCCTCAACTACGTCGGTTGAATCAATTTCAATCTTCACTCCGTCACGAATCACCTTTGCGCTGGGTGAAGAGAGGGATTTAAGACTTTCAAGCGATTTTTCAGCCTTTACGTGCTGAACTGTTCCGAGAATAGCATTCAGGAGAATTACGGCAAAAATTACTATTGTGCTTTCAAGATTTCCTGAAAAAATCGAAATTATTGCGGCAACAATCAATATGATTACAAGCAAATCTGCAAACTGACTCAGAAACACCTGTAAAACCGACTTTTTCTTGCTTTCCTGCAAGACGTTTTTTCCGTTTTTTTCAAGAAGCTCTTTTGCTTTGTCTGACGAAAGTCCGTCGGTCGATACACCGAGAGTATTTAACACTTCGTCTTTTGACATCCTGTACCATTGTTTCATTTTCTTCCTCCATTAAATTATAAGGGGAAATAAAAAAGACTTTTATTGCAAAAGACACCACGCCCATGCAATAAAAGTCTCGTTCTTTAAGATATAACCGATACCTTGTAAAAAGGTATGTACTGACGATTAATATCACAAACTATCTGCGAACTACTCCCCTTTAAAGTAAATTAATTTTATCATATCAAATCGGAATTGTCAACAGAATTTTCCTCTTGCAGTTCTTCTGAATTATTTTCGGTCTTTTCTTTTTTAGGTTTACTCAGCATTACAAAGATTATTCCGAGTAAAGCAAGAAATGCTCCGCTTGCAGAAAATACTGCCGAGAAATAGGGGCTTTGAAACAGATATGCTACGATTATTGCGGCTATAAGCAAAACTATACACACCATAAGCAGTATAAATCCCGTTTTAAAAAGTCCGTTCATTTTACGTTTTTGCATTTTATCAAGTCCTATTTTAAAGATTGTTTGCTATATCGGCAAAGTTTTGCAGAGAAAGCTTTTCGGCTCTTGCATTAAGAGGAATGCCCGACTTTTCAAGAATTTCGGCAGTTTTTGATTTGTCGAGTGAAAGTCCCGAACTGAGTGAATTTGAAATTACCTTTCTGCGCTGTGAAAAAGAGGCTTTTACAACCGAGAAGAACTTTTTTTCATCATTGACATTTACGGGCGGTTTGTCTAAGACATTGAGTCTTATTACCGCTGAATCAACCTTTGGCGCAGGCATAAACGAGCCTGCGCTAACCGAAAAGAGCATTTCGGGTTTTGCGTAGTAGTTTACCGAAACGGTTACCGCACCGCTCTGACGTGAGCCGACCTCTGCGCAGATTCGCTGTGCGGCTTCCTTTTGCACCATAACGGTGATTGCAGATATAGGGAGCTTGTCCTCTAAAAGCTTCATTATTACAGGTGAGGTGATATAATACGGAAGATTTGCGCAAACTACAACCTCCATTCCCGAAAATTCATCTTCAATCAGCTTGTGAAGGTCTGTTTCGAGCACGTCAGCATTAATTACCTTGAGATTATCGTACTCTCCGAGTGTTTCTTCAAGCACGGGAAGAAGCCGTTTATCAAGCTCAATTGCAACAACCTTATCGGCAAGCTTGCAAAGCTCGTTAGTAAGAACTCCGATTCCGGGACCGATTTCGATTACTCCTACTCCTCTGCCCACTCCCGAAAGCTCTGCCATTCTCGGACATACAGACGGATTAATCAGAAAATTCTGACCGAGGGATTTTGAAAAGGTAAAGCCGTGGCGGCTTAATATATCTTTAATTGTGCCGATATCAGATAATCTGTTCATCTTAAAATTCTCAAGCCTTTCGGGTATTTATTTTTAAGTCTGCCGTTTGACGCTTTGCCAAAGCCTGTTGTCATTCCGTTTACGCAGACTGCCGTAAAACCTTTTACATTATCGGGAACGGTAATTTCCTCGCCGTGAAGAAATGCTTTGATTTCATTGCTGTTTACGTCAAAATCGACAGCGTTACGGCAATCTTCTTTCTTAGCGGAAGTAAATGCGCTGTGGTGAGGTTCAATTCTGTTTTTGAGAATTTCACCGAGAATTATGCCTGCACGGAGTACAGACAAACCTTTTATATCAAAATTAAATTTCTTGGGCAGAATAATAATTTTATCTTTTACTGCTTTTATATTGTCACCGAACGGACGGTTATAAAACAGGCCGTCGTAAAAATCAAGAATTTCCTTATCGACCTTGTCAGATGAAATGTCGGGAATCCTTGTTTTTACATTCTCGCCTTTTTTGCACAGTCTTGCGGCAAAATGTCCCTCTCCTCCGTCCATCGGGAAAATTCTTCTTGCATAATCAAGCGTAGGTCTACCGAAATTAACGCCAGAATCTTCAAGCTCAAATTCTGGGTTTTCATCAAGGAAACGTGTTATAACTTCCTCGTTTTCCTCAACAGAAAAGGTGCAGGTGGAATACACGAGAACGCCGCCGCTTTTGAGAGCCTTTTTTGCGCTGTTAAGAATATTAAGCTGACGTTCGGCACAACTTTTAACGTGCTCCTCGCTCCACTCAGTCTGTGCCTCCTGATTTTTTCGGAACATTCCCTCGCCGCTGCAAGGTGCGTCAACAAGCACTCTGTCAAACTGATTTACAAGGCGTTCGCAGAGAATATCGGGGTGGCAGTTGGAAACAACAGCGTTTGAAATACCCATACGTTCAATATTCGATAAAAGAATATTAGCCCTGTTTTTGACGATTTCATTGCTCCACAAAAGTCCCGTGCCGTTTAGCTTTGCTCCTATTTGTGTGCTCTTTCCTCCCGGTGCGGCACATAGGTCAAGCACAAAGTCGCCCTCCTCAACACCGAGCATTTCAACTGCCGAGGTTGCAGACGGCTCCTGAATATAAAATGCACCGCTATGGTGCAAAGGACTGTTTCCGAGTGAAACAACATCATCGGGAATGTAAAAGCCTTCTTTGCAAAATGGTGTGTTTTTAAGCTCAAAATCGAGCAGACTTTTAAGCTTATTGGGAGAGCATTTGAGTGTATTTACACGAAGTCCTCTGAAATTATCGGCTTCGTAATATTTTAAAAATTCGCTGTATTCTTCACCTAAAAGTGATTTCATTCTTAATAAAAATTTATCCATTGAATAATTCCTGAATTTAGGTTAATAATATGCTCAAAGGGAGGTGTTAATATGAATTTTAATCAGAACAACAATCAGAATAACAACCAGAACAACAATCAGAACAAGAACCAGAATAAGAACCAGAATAAGAATCAGCAGAACAACAATCAGAACAAAAGCCAGCAGAACAACAGATAACTACATTCTGCACAATAGTGACAAGCCGTGGGCGCAATGGGGCGTTCACGGCTTGTTTTCTTATTCTTAATTAATAACCGTATTCTTCGCCGATGATTATTACTTTTATTCTGTTTACGTGGCGCTGTTGTGCGCATACTACATAGTTACAGCAGATTCTTGCATCGCTGTGACAACCCTCGCAAAGCTCAGCATTTTCTTTTCCGAGTGAAACACAGCTTCCCTCTTTTGCGCAGTATGTATCGCAGTTAAGGCGAACTGTGTTCTGCGGAGCGGCTACAGTTTTTACACGCTTGATTGCCTCATCGATATTCTTTACAAGCTTATTGATTCCGCATACGACTACTACGCTTTTAGGACCGTAGAGAATTGCGGCTACACGGTTTGAGTTGCCGTCAACGTTGTAAAGCTCACCGTTTTCGGTTACAGCATTTGTGCTTGTGAAGAATGTATCGGCGGTAAAGGTTTTGCGGTAAACCTCCTCAACCTGTTCACGTGTTATTCCCGGTGCAGACCTGTCAAGGTAATTGTAATCTGATGAAGTGATTATGTCATAAACTCCTGTTTCCTTTAAAGTAACAGAGCCGCCGCTTGAAATTACATCGCCTTTATTAATCAGTGTTTTTACAAGCTCGCAGGCTTCTTCCTTTGTGTTGCAGAAATAAGGCTCCATTTTGTTGCGCTTTAAATTCTGCATTGTTTTATCTATTCTTGCTTTGAGTTCTTCTGTCATTTTATTATCCCCTTTGTTTGTTAAAGTAACATTAATATTATTATACTATATCATTTCCGTTTTTGCAATAAAAGGTGCAGAACAGATTTTTACTGTTCTGCACCGATTAAAATATTTAAGGCTCTACAAACGGAACTCCGAAATACTGCGCTACCGACTGTGCAAGATTGCGTGCAATGTTGTTGATATTGTCACGAATCCACTGCGCTTCCTCGGGATTGTCGTGGTAAGCAACCTCAATTAATGCCGACGGAGCTTTTGTACGCCGCACTTCTGCAAGCGTAGTTGTTGGAATTATGTCAACGTCTGACGGGTCGGGATAAACTTTTTTATAATTATCCTGAATCGTCTCAGCAAAGCGTTTTCCGTCTGTACTTGTCGGGTAATAATAAATGTCTGCTCCTGTGTATCTTCCAGCCGCATTCGGCGGTGCGGCGTTGCTGTGGATTGCAAGGTGCAAATCAGGATTTGCTTGGTTTGAATCTGTTATTGCCTGTGAAAGGGTCATATCGGGTCGGTTACGGTCTACTTCTATCCCGCTTGCGGCAAGATACGGCTCCATTGCGTCGGCTATAAGATTCATATAATACTCTTCGTTTCCCCCGTCAACGTATGGGTTATACTCCTGAAGTGAGGGACTCAGATATACTTTAGGCATAGGATTTCCTCTTTTCACAATAATCTAATCTTCATAATCCATAATATTCTGAAAATTGATTTTTGCGACTGTGAAAGATTATTGCCGTCAATCAATCTAACTACAATTAGGCTGTATGCCGCAGCAGGCAGTCATTACAGACAAATTGATATTATCATAACTTCTTTGTGCGACCGTTTAACAGTAATATCCTGCTATGAAAAAAACTGCAAAATCCGAAAGCTTTTTATCGGATTTTGCAGCAGGACTGTCAGATTGAATATTAATTTTTCTTATTTCTTACGTGTTTTCTTTTTTTCAGCTTATTAGTCAAGGAACGCAGACTGAAATTCTTTATCTGCTCGTGGTAAACATAATTTATCTCGGCACAAATCATAAGGCAGACCATACAGAAATACAGCCAGATCATAATGCCTGCAAGAGTTGCAAGTCCGCCGTAAATTGAAAATCCGTTGAAATTATCAACATAAATTGAAATGCCGAATGAAAGCACATACCAAGAGAGTGTGCAGAGAAATGCTCCCGGTAACTGATATTTTATTCCGTACTCCTTGTGCTGTTTTCGGCTTATGTTCGGGAAATTACGGTACACAAGCGCAAAAAGCACTACAAGGAACAGAAAAACAAGAAGATAACGAAGATGATAGATGAGCGCTACAAAATCAGGAAGATATTTTAAATATGGCGACAGCCATTCGTTGATTGATGTTCCGAGACCGATTATTAAAAGTGAAATGAGAATTATTGCAAAAAATGCAATTGTGTAGAACATCGCACGTATTCGTAAAAACAACCAGTTTCTGTTTTCGTAGGCATCGTATATTCTGTTGAGTCCGTTTGTTATTGCGTGGATTCCCTGAGCCGCTGACCAAAGTGTGATAATAAGCGTGATAAGAGAGATTCCAACTGCGCTTTTGTAGGCGTTTGTGAGGAACCCGGATATTTCATCTACTATCTGCTCTGAAAAGATACCGCTTAATATATTTTCGATAAATTCAACGGGAATGTGCAGATTTTGTAATATTGAAACAATGAACATGGAAAGCGGTACTGCTGACAAAATCAAAAAGAATGCAGACTGACCTGCTATTGCAAAAATATTATCGTGAAGAATTTTACTTGTTATCGGCTCAAATCTGTCAATAAAGTTTCTGACCGAATCATTATACTTTTTTATTTTCATCAGAGTACCTCCTTTCATAATTTTTTTATTGAATTATTTTCCGTTCTTCTTTTTGCTGAACGTGGTAAGAAATGCGTGTGAGTGTTTTTTCGCTGACAAAATGCTGTAAAAACTTTGTGGCTTTCATTTCAAATCCGGGTGTGATTATCATTTTGCCCTTCAAGGTTTTGTCAACGGCATACTTTGCAACATATTCGGGCGTAAGTCCTCTTATGCAGAATTTTACGTTTGCTACGTCGTTAAAGTTAGTCTGAACAGGACCGGGGCACAGTACGGAAACTTTTACGTTTATGTTATCTCTGCGGAGCTCCTCGTGGATTGCCTGAGTAAGACGGACTACATAATTTTTTGAAGCGTAGTAGCTTGAAAAAGTCGGTCCTGCAAGAAAACCTGCCGCTGAGCCGACGTTAAGAATATATCCGCTGTTGCGCTTTACCATATCCTGCAAAAACAGCTTGGTGAGTACGTGAACGGCTACGATATTGGTATGGATAAGACCGATTTCCTTTTCAAGCGGAACTTCGGTGAATTTACCGTATGCGCCGAAACCTGCGTTATTTACAAGAAAATCAATCTGTTCATCCTTGAGATGCTCGTACAAATCAAAGCTGTCCTGTTCCCTGCACAAATCGAGCGTGATTACTCTGACGCTAACGTCCTTTAACTCGTCACGCAGCTTATAAAGCTTCTCTGTATTTCTTGCAACAACAATCAGATCATAGCCCATTGAGGCAAGGTATTTTGCAATTTCTCTGCCTATTCCCGAGCTTGCGCCCGTTATAAGAGCTTTCATAGTTACTCCTTTTCGGCTGTTACGCACAACCAGCCTGTACAGTTTTTTGAATAAGTCCTGATATTCTGATAGCCTGCGTGTAAAAGAATATCGACAATACCGTCCTTTGAAACGGCTTCGATTCCGAGTGATTTTTCAACCTTATCCCATTTATGCGGTTCTTCCTCGCTTTTTACCATTTCAAATACAAGCAAGAGCTTTCCGCCTGACTTTAACACACGATAGACTTCTTTCAGGTCATTGAGCTTGTCAGGCCAGAAATAGTAGGTTTCAACGGCAGTTATCACGTCAAATTTGTTATCCTCAAAAGGCAGTGACGAAACGGAAGATTGTAATATTGAAGCCTTGCCGCACATAATATTATTCTTGTTGAGCTTTTTTGATTTTTCAACGCAAAGCTCGGAATAGTCAATTCCGAAAACCTTGCCGTTTCCTATTCTCTGACAAAGCTTTGAAACGGTTTTTCCTCCGCCGCAGCCTACGTCAAGAGCATTGTAACTGCGTTTTATTTCAAGGTGAACAAGTGCCCAGTCGGTTAATTCCGAATGTCCCTTGTTCATTGAATTTATCATCATTTTGCCCCAGAAACCCTGCGGGCGTCCTGCGTTTTCAACAAGCTTGTGGTATTTCATATTCTCGCTCCTGTTTACTATCAGTTTTATATAACATTAAACTGAAATTTGTCATTAAATTAATCCATACTCTTTATAAATCATCAGTATTCTGCTGTACATCAATCGGTTTCCGGCATAATGCATATATGTTGCCGATTTTTCTTTTCCTTGTGCTTTCAGCTCGTCCATTTTTTCTTTTTCAAATTCGCATTTTTCTACTAAATCCTTTAACATTTTCTCAAATGCTTCTAATCTATCCATTTAATGTATCTCCAATACTAAAAGATTATCAGTCTGTTTCATTTTTAACAATCAGACACACGCTCTCAACATGAGAAGTGCGGCTGAACATATCGCAGGGTGTTATTTCTTTTAGAGAATAATTGCCCTCGGTAAAATATTTTAAATCCCTTGCAAGTGTTGCAGGGTCACACGAAACGTAAACTATTCTGCTCGGCGACATTTCAAAAATCGTCTTTACAAGCTCCTCGCCGCAGCCCTTTCTCGGTGGGTCAAGAATTATTACGTCAGGCTTTAATCCCTCATTTTTTAACTTTTCGGCGGCTTTCGGTGCGTCTGCGCAGATAAAACGTGCGTTATTTATACCGTTCATCTTTGCGTTTTCTTCGGCGTCGTTTATTGCGTCCTGCACAATCTCTACGCCGACAAGCGTTTTGCACTCGTGCGCCATTGTAAGTCCTATTGTACCTGTTCCGCAGTATAAATCAAGGAGAATTTCGTCGGATTTGAGATTTGCGTACTCCTTAGCCTTGTTATAAAGCTTTTCTGCCTGTTTTCGGTTTACCTGCCAGAATGAAAACGGGGAAATTTTGAATTTCAGTCCGCACAATTCGTCGGTAATGTAATCTTTTCCGTAAGCAGTTCTGTTCTTTGAGCCGAGAATTACGTTTGTGTCCTCTCGGTTTGAGTTAATTATTACGCTTGTGAGATTCGGCAGACTTTCACGCAGCATTTTTACAAGCAAATCCTCCTGCTTTAAGCCGTTGCCGTTTACGACATAGCAGACCATAAGCTCGTTTGTGACCTCGCCGAGTCTGATATAGAGGTGTCGAAGTCTGCCCTTGCCTATTTTTTCGTCGTAAATGTCGTTATTTGTCCGAGAAATAAAATCTCGTGTGATTTCAATTACCCTTGAAAAAATCTCAGGTTGTAAAACGCAGTCGGTACAATTGACAATTCTGTGGCTGTGAAAAGCATAAAAACCGATTTGCACCTCGCCGTTTTTGTCAAGACCTATCGGTAGCTGTGCCTTATTGCGGTAACGAAGTGTGTTATCGCAAGCGATAATAGGTGCAAAATCTGCATCTTTGATTCCGCCTATTCGAGTAACAGCGTCAACTACCTTTTGCTGTTTGATTTTGCACTCCTCTTCATAGCTTATGTGCCGCCAAACACAGCCGCCGCACTTTGAAAAATTCTCGCAGTCAGGCTCTGTGCGTGACGGAGATGGAGCTATGATTTTCTCAATTTTTCCGAATGCGTAGGTCTTTTTTGTCTTTAAAATGCGCACCTCAAGCTCGTCGCCTATTGCGGAAAGAGGAACAAAAACAGTTATTCCGTCCTGCGTTCTGCCTACTCCGCTGCCCTCTGCCGAGGCTGAGGTTATTGTAAGATTTATAATATCATTTTTCTTTAAAAGCATAATAATTACCACCGTATAGTTATGTTTATATTCTATCATTATTGTTTTAATTTGGCAACAGGCTGAAAATTTAATTTTGTCCGTAAAATATACTATTATTTCTTATAAATTTTATTTTAGGTATTTATTTTTTTGCTTTTTAGCCTTATAATAATAAAGATACATATTATTCTGATTAAAAAGGACGGTCTGTTGTTTTGAATTACGATAAGCTTATGGATAAAATAAAAAGAATACATTTCATCGGAATTGGCGGAAGCGGTATGTGTCCGCTGGCTGAGATTCTGCGCAGTGAAGGATTTGAGCTTTCAGGCTCGGATATGAACGAGGGCGAAACGCTTGACAGAATCAAAAGCTACGGTATACCCGTCTATATGGGACACAAGGCTGAAAACATTGACGGTGCCGAGCTTGTTGTGTACTCCGCCGCAATCAAGGAAACAAATCCTGAAAGAATGGCTGCAACGGAGCAGGGTATTCCCTGCATTGAACGCAGTGTTATGCTCGGTATTGTGACAAGAAGATACAAAAGGAGCATTGCTGTTTCGGGTACTCACGGAAAAACCACAACTACTGCTATGCTTTCGCAGATTTTAATCGGCAGCGGATTTGACCCGTCGGCTATTATCGGTGGAAAGCTTCCGTTTATCGGCGGCAACAGCTACGTAGGTCACAGCGATATAATTGTCTGCGAGGCTTGTGAATACGTTGACACATTTTTGCAGCTTAACCCGTTTATCTCAATTATTCTGAATATTGACGCCGACCACCTCGACTACTTTAAAAATCTTGACAACATTAAAAAATCATTCAACAGGTTTTCAAAGCAGACTACAGGACTTCTTGTAATTAACGGTGACGACGAAAACACGCTTGACGCCGTTAAGGACGTTGAAATTGAAAAAATCAGCTACGGCTTTGGCGAATGCTGTGATTACCGAGCAGTAAACGTCAGTGCTGACAAGGGTGTTCACGAGCAGTTTGATTTGTATTACAAGGGTGATAAGCTTACAAATATCAAGCTTATTGTCCCCGGCAAGCACAACATTTACAACGCTCTTGCGGCGGCAGCTACGGCACACTATCTCGGTGCAACGCCTAAGGAAATTTCCGAAAATCTGCATAAGTTCGGCGGTGTTCACAGAAGATTTGAAATTCTCGGTACTCCCTGCGGAATTACCGTTGCAGACGACTTTGCACACCATCCGACAGAGCTTACTGCTACGCTCAACGCCGCAATGAATATGGGCTTTAAAAAAGTGTGGGCAGTTTTCCAGCCGCATACATTTTCAAGAACTGCTATGCTGCTTGACGATTTTGCAGAGGCTCTTAAAATTCCCGACGTTGCAATTATTTCCGAAATTCTGCCTGTAAGAGAAACCAACACATATAATATTTACTCTACTGACCTCGGCGCAAAGGTTCCGAACTCGGTTTGTCTTGATACGTTTGAGGAAATCACCGACTATGTTTGCAAAAATGCTCAAGAAGGCGATTTGATTCTCACAATGGGCGGCGGCAACATTTATATGTGCGCAAATATGATTTACAAGCAACTGAAATTTATTGAGGACGGACAGGAATAAATTACTTCTTAATTTGCTTATAAGAACTATTGTTAATAATGCTTAACCACTCATGCAGTTAAGGATTAACTTGCAATAGTTCTTTTTTAATTGATACAGAAAAAACTCCCGACAAAATCGGGAGCTTTTTCTTTTTGGTGAGGTATTTTATGAAAAACAACATTACCAGCCAAACATCTGTGACCAAATGTCGTCAGAGTTATCGTTAGCGGGTGTTGTTGATGACTGTTTCTGAGCATTTCCGCCGGGAATGTACTCTGCAAGCGTAAGCGTTAAGTCTGCTGTTGTGCCGTTACGGTAAATAGTAAACTTGACTTTATCGCCTACTTTTGAATTTTCAAGCGCCTTTTCAACATCTGACGATGTGCTTACGCTTGTTCCGTTAACCTTGGTGATGAGGTCGCCTGTGTGGAAACCTGCTTCCTCAGCATTTGAGCCGCGTGTTACCGACAGCACATAGCAGCCTGTCTGATTTACACCGTAGTAAAACGCTGTGTCTTTTGAAGTGATATCGGTAAGCTGCATACCGATGTCTATTTTTCCTGTTACATAACCATAGGATTTGAGGTCATCTATAATATCAAGCACATTATTTATCGGGATTGCAAATGCAATACCCTCAACCTCAGTTGCGCTGTCCTTTGCGTTGACAATGCCGACAAGCTCGCCGTTTGCATTAAAGAGTCCGCCGCCTGAGTTACCGGGGCTTATCTGAGCGTTAGTCTGAAGCAAAGTCATATTCTCGCCTTCAATTGTAACATCTCTTGCGAGTGCACTGATAATACCGTCGGTTACCGTTCCGCCAAGCTCACCGAGCGGATTGCCGATTGCTACTACGTAGTCGCCTACTGCGAGAGTCGAGCTGTCACCAAAGGTTGCAGCAGTAAGTCCTTTTGCGTCCACCTTGAGAAGAGCGATATCGTTTTCTGAATCACTTCCGATTACTGCGGCTGTGTAGCTTGTCTGACCGTCACGAAGCGTAACTGTTACGCTGTTTGCATCCTCAATTACGTGGTGATTGGTGATAATATATCCGTCCTCGGAAATTATTACGCCTGAACCAGCTCCCTGCACAACATACTGCTGTGCGAAAACACCTGTCTTAACGCCCTCGGTTGCAATTTCAACTACACTGTCTGCTGTCTTCTTTACAATATTTGAAGTAGTATTTGAAGCCGGACTGCCGGAACTTGAAGTGTTGTTTGCCTCTACCTTATTGATATTAATACTGCCTGAGCTTGATTTATTCAGGTTATTGGCAAGATATCCTCCGCCAAAGCCGAGTGCTGCGGAACAGAGAATTGAAACCGCAAGCATCGCTGCCACAAAGCCTTTTGAGGCAGGCTTTTTAGGTTTTTTAACCTTCTGTTTTTTAGCCTTAACCTTATGTGCATTCTGCGTATGTCCGTAGGGAGAAGCATTCTGACCTGTGGTATTTGAATATGTGCCGTACGAACTCTGTGAATTGTAAGCACCTGAAGCACCGTATGAAGTGTTTGTACCGTAGCCTGATGAATAACCGTTATAGCCTGAATTTGAATATGAAGCAGAAGAATAGATGTGTTGCGAATCAGAGTTATCTGACGTTGCGTTGGAAGAATTTGAGGTTGAATAAGCACTTTCATAATTATTGGGATTATGAGAAGCGTTTTCGTTATTTCCGTTTATATAGGAGTAATGGTATTCTCCGTTTGAGTTAGTCTGAGAACTGTTTGAATTCCATTCATAAGAGCTCTCGTTTGCTTTTGAGTCAGAAGAAGTTCTGTCGGAGCTGCTGTAGACATCGTTACTGTTTGTGTTCTGATTTTCGGGTGGGTTATTGCCGTTGTTAAAAGCATTGTTATCATTATAATAATCAGACATAATATTTGCCTCCTGTTAATCAGCTTTTGCTGTTGTTTTTTATGTTGTAATTATAATAATCTTGCAAAGTGAAAACTATATGAACTCGTTTTGAAATAAATATGAAATAATATATACCATATTGTGAAAAACAAGCAAAAAATATCAGCGATTACGTTGTAATTTACAGTAATATATGATATAATTATTAAAACTAAATTAATTTTTTTGTTGACAGGAGATATATTTATGAAAAATAGATTGTTTAAAGCAACGCTTTGTACTCTTTTAAGTGCATTTATTGCATTGCCTGCATCTGTTACCGCTTTTGAAGCAGAAACAAACAGCCCTGAAATTCTATTTGAGCTTAAAACAAATAAAAACGGTTTTCAGTATATTGAAGAAAACGAAAATGTAAAGGCTGATAAGCTTAAAGCTGATAATAATTTACTTAAAGCTGTATCTCTTCCCTCAAAATATAATCTTGCAGATGAAAACCTTGTTACCAAAGTAAAAAATCAGAATCCGTACGGAACGTGCTGGGCGTTTTCTGCTTTATCTTCTCTTGAATCATCACTGGTAAAGTCAGGAAATGCAGACTCTTCTGTTGATTTATCCGAAAAGCATTTAATATGGTTTAACTACAACGGTGCCGACAGCAACAAAGACAAAAGCCTGTATGCAGGCAATGACACTTATTCATCAGCAGGATATTCTCCGTTTTTGCTGGGCGGTTCAATGTATATGGCTTCTTCTACACTTATGAGAAGATACGGTGCGGCTGATGAAAGCAAAGCGCCCTATGAATTTTCGTCCGGTACGGAGCTTGACAGTTCACTCAGATATGAATCTGATATTTATCTTAAAAATACAACTTTCCTGCCTGAAACTGTATCATTTACAACTGATGATTACGGTAACGTTACGTATCAAGAGCTTCTTGACAGCAACACTGTAGCCGCAAGCATAAAGGAAATCAAAGAAAACATATATACAAAAGGTGCTGTTGCCGCTTCGTATTACTGTTCAGATTCAATGACCGGTAATACTTCAAACGATAAATACTGGAACAATACATATAAAAGCTATTACTTTAATGCAAGGCTTTCTGGCGAGAACAATTATCAAGGTCCTAACCACGGAATCACACTTGTAGGCTGGGACGACAGCTTTTCTAAAAACAACTTTGCCACAGCTGCGCCAAAGGACGGTGCGTGGATTGTAAAAAACAGCTGGGGCAGCAATTGGGGTAACAACGGATATTTCTACCTTTCATATTATGACTTGAGTTTTAATGAACCGGTTATGTTTGAAGCTGAAAACGCTGAATATAAATCCGACGGTACAACAGAGCACGAGTACAAAAATATATATCAGTATGACGGAATCGGCTTCGGTGACGCACAGATTTATGACCTCGGAAAAGACACATATAAATCGGCTAACTTCTTTACAGCAAGAGGCAACGAAAAGCTTGAAGCTATTTCGGTATCGTCATTATATGATAATTGCACAGTAAACTATGAAGTATACAAAAATCTTACTTCAGACGTTAACCCCACACTCGGAACGCTCGTAGCTGAAGGCAGTGAATCGTTTGCAAACAACGGATACTTCACCATACCGCTTGCTGCTCCCGTTGAACTGTCCGAAGGTGAAAAATACGCTGTAGTAATTAATATATGCTTTACAAGCGGTGAACAGGACTATTCAATTCTCGCCTGCGAAACTCAATACGGATACTATACAAACATTGAAGTCAATGATAATCAATCATCATATTATTCAAAAGGCAAATGGCAGAAAATTGATTCATCATTATCAATTCTTGACTGTAAAATCGGCAATGCCACTGTTAAGGCATATACAAATGATATTAATGAACCTCTTTACGGTGATGTAAACAGCGATGGTATACTGTCTGTTGCAGACTCAACTTTAATTCAGAAATACTGTGCCGAATTTGTAAAATTTACTGATGAACAGATTGCAGTTGCAGATATAAACAAAAACGGAAAAATTGACATCAACGACGCTACTGCAATTCAGAGAATCATAGCCGGCATACTATAACAGCTAAAAACGCACAAAACTCCTGCAACAGATAATTTGTTGCAGGAGTTTTAATTATACGCTAACTATACGCTCTCGGCAACTGCTTTGTCGCCGTTTTCTTTTTGCTTTTCACGCTTTTCAACTATTTTCTTTTTTACAATTACTTCGTCAAACTTCTTTTTAAATGAGATTCTGCCAATGAATCTGCGGTTGCAGCGTTTGCAGAAAAATTCGGCAGAAAAGCTCTTGTTGTGGCTTTTCCACTTTGTCATTCTTCTTGCCTGTTTTCCACAGCAGTCGCATTTGAATTTCATCTGACTTTTATCAATTTCATCACTGTTCAAATCAGTTATGAAGCGGGTTTTGAAAGTCATTTTTTCGTAGAAATTATTATCATCTGCATTCAGGATAAAACCTTTAAGCGGCTTTTTGTCTGATAACTGTTTAAGACACTTAAGGCTTAATTCAGCATCAAAAAATGCACGGTGCTGTTCCTCCTGCGAAAATTCAATTCCGAGCAGCTCGGCACAGCTCGAAAGCCCGAGCTGACTTGAAGAATTGTGCAAATCAAGGCAGCCCTCGCAGTATGCCTGCAAATTGCAGTATCTTTTCAAAAAAGGCAAATGAACATCACCCGTAAAATAGCTGTAATTTTCAATCAGAGCGTGAATATCCGACGTTCCCCACGTCATTAAAATGCTGTCGCCCGAAAATTCGGTAAAGCGATTTACTGCGTCAAGAAACGGAATACCTTTTTCATTAAGCTCCTCATTCGTAATCTTAGTAAGCTCTTTTACCTTACTGCAAAGCTTTTTGCCGATTTGCGGCTTTATAAGCACGGAAAAAGTATCTGTAATATTAAACTCATCGTCAACCTTTACTGCGCCGAATTCAATTATTTCATTGACAAATCGGTGCAAAACGGTGCTGTATGAGCCGTTCCATTCCAAATCAAGTATTACAAAACTCATTATTTCTTGCGGAAAGCCTGTTTCATACGCTGTTCTTTTGAAAGAATACGCTTGCGCATACGGATGTTTTCGGGGGTAACCTCAACAAGCTCATCGTCAGCGATAAATTCAAGGCACTGTTCGAGCGACATCTGAGTCGGCGGTGTGAGCTTTAATGCATCATCCGAGCCCGACGCACGTGTGTTTGTAATGTGCTTTTTCTTGCAGACGTTAACGGTAATATCCTCTGCTTTAGGACTTGCACCGACAATCATACCCTCGTATACAGGAACGCCTGCACCGATAAATAGTCTGCCTCTCTCCTGTGCGGCATAGAGTCCGTAGGTTACTGTTTCACCTGTTTCAAAGGCAATAAGAGAGCCCTGATGACGTGTTACAATTTCGCCCTTGTACGGCTCATAGCCGTCAAAAACGTGGTTCATAATGCCATTGCCGTTTGTATCTGTAAGGAATTCGGGGCGATATCCCATAAGTCCTCTTGCGGGAATTCTGAACTCAATGTGAGTTACACCGCCGTCACGTGTTCCCATATTAACAAGCTCTGCTTTTCTTGAGCCGAGCTTTTCCATTACTGCGCCTACATATGAATCGGGCACTTCGATAATAAGAAACTCAATAGGCTCGTAAAGCTTGCCGTCAATGGTCTTTGTGATTACCTCAGGACGTGAAACCTGAAATTCGTAATTCTGGCGGCGCATTGTTTCGATAAGGATTGAAAGGTGAAGCTCGCCTCTGCCCGAAACCTTGAAAGTATCGGCGCTGTCGGTTTCTTCAACACGCAGAGCTACGTTTGTTTCAATCTCCTTGAAAAGTCTGTCACGCAGGTTACGTGATGTAACGTACTTACCCTCTTTTCCTGCAAAGGGAGAATTGTTTACGATAAAGTTCATAGAAACAGTAGGCTCGTCAATCTTAACAAAAGGCAAAGGCTCTATGCAGTCGGGTGAACAGATTGTTTCACCGATGTTAATGTCCTGAATACCGCTGATGCAAACAAGGTCGCCGAGCTTTGCCTCTTCGCATTCAACTCTTTTCAGTCCCTCAAACTGGTAAAGCTTTGCAATTCTGACATTCTGTGTTGTACCGTCAGCGTGACAAAGTACAGCTGCCTGTCCGTTCTTGGCAACTCCTCTTTCGATTCTGCCAACACCGATTCTGCCGACAAACTGGTCTGAGTCAATATTTGACACAAGAATCTGAAGTCCGCCGTTTATGTCACCCTTTGGTGCAGGGATTTCGTTGATGATAGCGTCAAACAGAGGCTTCATATCCTCTGCAAGCTCGTGATAGTCTGTTCCTGCATAGCCGTCACGTGCGGAAGCGTAAATTACAGGGAATTCAAGCTGGTCTTCGTCTGCACCCAGCTCGATAAATAGGTCAAGCACCTCGTCAACAACCTCCTCGGGACGTGCACCGGGGCGGTCAATTTTATTGAGCACTACAAGAGGCTTTTTGCCGAGTCCGAGTGCTTTTTTAAGAACGAATCTTGTCTGAGGCATACAACCCTCAAATGCGTCAACAAGCAATACAACACCGTCAACCATCTGCAAAATACGCTCGACCTCGCCGCCGAAATCTGCGTGTCCGGGAGTGTCAACTATATTTATTTTAATTCCGTTATACATTACAGCCGTCGGCTTTGAAAGAATTGTAATTCCTCTTTCACGCTCAAGGTCGTTTGAGTCCATTACCCTGTCCTCAACATTTTCATTTGCTCTGAAAATACCGCTCTGCTTTAAAAGCTGGTCAACAAGAGTTGTCTTGCCGTGGTCAACGTGGGCAATGATTGCTATATTCCTTAAATCTTCTCTTACGTCCATAAAATCCCTCTGTTTCTGTAATCTTTTCGCTTATTTTCATCATACTTTTTAATTATATCACTACAAAAGACTAAATTCAATTTATATTTTTCATCACCTTTTCTGTTATTCTGCAATATATTTTGAAACATTTTCATAATATCAGTTTTTTAAGACGAAAAAATCTGTATTTTTGAATGTAATTTTTCTTTACAAT
>DXYG01000043.1 GCA_019415925.1 Clostridiales bacterium | reverse complement strand
TCAGCAACGTACGTTATTATATCAAATTCTTCTCCCTTTTGCAACCCCTTTTTGCTAATTTTTTTGAATTTCTGCTTATTTTACTTATGATACATATTCTATCCACTATCTTGAAATATTTTTATATACATAAAGTAAAGGACACGCAATTGGCGTGTCCTATATAAAGCAATGTTCAATTACAGCTCGCAATAGTTGCCTAGGAAGCTGAATTCGGGCATTTCTTCGCTCAGCTGACTTATGAGGTCGATTACGTTGTCGCTGTGTACACTGCCTGAAAAATCCAGATAGAACAGATACTCAAAGTCCTTGCCTTTTCTCGGTCGTGATTCAATCTTTGTGAGATTGAGTCCGAGTGAATTGAATCTGCACAAAAGCCCGTATAATGAGCCCGTAACGTGCGGAAGTGAAAAGCAAAGACTGATTTTGTTTGCATTTTCGGGAATGCAGAGCGTTTTTGAAATAACGATAAAACGTGTTGTGTTACCTTTATCGTCCTGCAAATGGTTATCAAGGATTTTTAAGCCGTATTCCTCAGCCGCTTTGTATGAACATATTGCCGCAACATTGAGTCTTTTTTCGTTTGCTGCTTCTCTGGCGGCTACGGCTGTATTTTCAAACGGTGTTGAATCAAAATTGTTCTTTGCTATGTAATTTGCGCACTGCGAAAGTGACTGCGGGTGCGACCATACCTTTTCTATATCGGAAAACTCCGACTGCTTAAGACCTGCAAGGCAATAATCAATCGGCAAATCGAGTGCTTTTACTATATAGAAACGGTGCTTCAGTATTAAATCATAAACTGCCGAAACCGAGCCAGCTGTTGAATTTTCAACGGGCAGAACGCCGTAGGTTACTTCTTCTCTGTCTACTGCGTCAAAAACGTCTGCAAATGTTTTATAGTTAACAGATTCACCGTTCGGGAACAGCTTGAGCGTTGCTTCGTGAGCGTTTGCACCCTTTATACCCTGATAGCCGACCTTGACATTCTCAGTCTGCATTTTTGAGGACGCATTTAATATATCGGCACGAAGTTTTTTGCCGCTTCCGACTATGTTGTGCTGGAGCGCTCTGGAAAGCTCCATTATATTAGAAAACAAAAGTCTTGCGTGCGAGCCGTACTCGCCGCCCTTTTCCTCAACATTATCAAGGATTTCATTCTCTCTGTTCTGATTGAGAACAGGAATGTTGTTTTCCTTTTTATACAGACCAACTGCCTTTGCGCAGTCCATTCTTTTTTTGAAAAGCTCAATAAGCTCGCTGTCGATTTTATCAATTTCAACTCTGATTTTGCCTAAATCCTTCATCTGCAACTTTCCTTTACATTAAATTAGCAATCGCAATCGCCGTCACTGCTTCAATTACCGGAACAGCACGAGGAACTATGCAAGGGTCGTGTCTGCCGTGAACCTCAAGCTCTGAGTTTTCCTTTTTCTGCAAATCAACCGTTTTCTGCTTTTGGGCGATTGACGGAGTCGGCTTAACTGCTGCCCTGAAAATTATAGGCATACCGTTTGTGATTCCGCCGAGGATTCCGCCGCAGTTATTGGTTTCGGTAACGACCTTTCCGTCAACATATCTGAACGAATCGTTTGACTGAGAGCCTCTCATTCTTGAAAGCTCAAAGCCTTTGCCGAATTCAACACCCTTAATTGCAGGAACTCCGAAAACAGCCTTGGCTATTACGCCCTCAACACCGTCAAACATAGGCTCGCCGATTCCTGCTTCAATGCCTGTTACGGCACATTCAATTGTACCGCCTATGCTGTCAAGGCTCATTCTTGCATCTTCAACTTCATTACGCATTTTTTCTTCTACAGAATTATCAATAAGTGCAAAGCTTGACGCATTAAGCCTGTCTATCAGAGCATCGTCAATGCTGACGGGATTGAACGTTTCATCGGACACATTTCCTATACTATTTATATGCGCCGCAATTTTTATGCCTTTTTGCGCAAGAATTTGTCTGCAAATTGAGCCTGCAAAGACTATCGGAGCAGTAAGTCTGCCCGAAAAATGTCCGCCGCCTCGGATATCGTTAGCACCGTTGTATTTTACAAAAGCCGTATAGTCGCTGTGACCGGGACGAGGGCAGGAAAGCAGATTACCGTAATCACCGCTGCGTGTGTTCGTATTTTCAATAACGGCGCAAAGCGGTGCGCCTGTCAGAGTGTCGCCGAGCATACCCGAAAGCACCTTTGGCAAATCGCTTTCTTTGCGAGGGGTGGCAGTTTTATCCTTGCCCGGTGCACGGCGTGACATCTGAACAAGCACGCTGTCCATATCTATTTTTACTCCTGCGGGAAGTCCGTCAATCACAACGCCGATTCCGTTGCCGTGACTTTCGCCGAATACCGATATTTTGATTTTATCACCGTATGTCGAGGACATTTGCCCTTCCTCCTATGCTATTATAGTCATTGAAAAATTCAGGGTAGCTTTTGTTTATGCTTAAAGCGTCACTGCATTCAATTTCTCCGTCAAGTCCTGCGGCACAAACTGCGGCTGACATTACGATTCTGTGGTCGTTGCAGCCGTCTGCACTGCCGCCTGAGAGTTTTGGTACTCCCGTTATTTTAAGTCCGTCGGAAAGTTCCTTGACATTTCCGCCAAGATTATTTATAAGATTCGCCGTTGTTTTAAGCCTGTCGCTTTCCTTTATTCTAAGTCGCTGTGCGTTGATAATTCTCGTCGTACCCTCTGCAAAGCTTGCACAAACCGCAAGAACGGGAACAAGGTCGGGAATCTGTGACGCATCTATTGTAATTGCGTGCATTTTGCCGCTTTTTACGGTCACGCTTGTGTCGGTCTGCAAAACCTCTGCGCCGAATTGTGAAACAATCTCCGCAATTTTCCTGTCGCCCTGCGCAGAATCACGATTCACGCCGTTTACCGTAACACTGCCGTTTATTGCGCCGCTTACCATAAAGAAAGCCGCCTGCGACCAGTCGCCGTCAGTAGTGTAACTGCACGGCTTGTAGCTCTGGTTTCCTTTTATATGCCAGCCAAAGTCGGTTGTTTCGATTTCAACACCGAATTTTGACATAGTGTAGATTGTCATATTAATGTAACCGACGCTCTCAATCGGAGAGGTCAGTACAATATCGCTGTCATTTTCAAGCAGAGGAAGTGCAAAAAGCAAGCCAGTTATGAACTGCGAGCTGACGTTGCCCGGAATTTTAAAGGTTCCGCTTTGGAGCTTGCCGCTGATTTTAAGCGGAAGTCCGCCCTCTGTTTCACATTTCACGCCGAAATTCGGCAGTAAATCGGTAAAAATTCCGATAGGGCGCTGTGGAAGTCTGCCGCTGCCGATAAACTCTGCATTTACTGCTCCTACAGCCGCTACGGGTATGAAAAATCGTAGGGTACTACCGCTTTCGCCGCAGTCGAGTGTTGCAGTTTTGTTTGAAAAAAGCTGTGTTCCGTCAACGGTCAGAACGTTGTTTTCTATATGGGTTTTCGCACCGAGAGCTTCAATACAACCGATTGTCGCCTTGATGTCGTTTGACAGTGCGACGGGTGAAATAGTGCTGATTCCCTTTGAAAGAGCCGCACAGATTATCGCACGGTGAACGTCGCTTTTTGACGGCGGAGCAGTAACAGAGCCGCTTGGTGTGAAAGGCAGATATTTTACAATTGACATAGTTTTCCTCAAAAGTGGTTTCAGGACACAAAGTGCGTGTCCCTGCTGAATATATTTTATGCTCTAATAAAGTCCAAAAGCTCGTCGAGCTTGATTTTCTTTGTAAAGCTTTCGCCTATTTTATTGAGCAGTACAAGATTTATAGAACTGCCCGAGGTTTTCTTGTCGCCTGCGGCAGCCTGAGCCATTTGCTCAAAGCTTGCACTGTCGGTAGTGGGCAAGCCGTATTTCAGGCAGAGGTCGGCAATTTTCCCTGCCGTTCCCTGCTCGGTAATTCCTGCTTTTTCGCCTGCTTTTGAAATGAGCACCATACCGATTGCAACAGCCATTCCGTGAGAAATACCCTTGAAATCGTAGATTTTTTCAATTGCGTGACCGAGGGTGTGTCCGAAATTGAGCAGCATTCTCTCGCCGGCTTCACGCTCGTCACGGCTTACAACGTCACGCTTGATTGAAACGCACGTTTCAATAACGTCCTCGATATGGTCGATTGCATTTTCAGTTGCAAGGTTTTCAAAAAATTCTGCGTCTTTTATACAGCCGTACTTAATCACCTCAGCCATACCGTCGCATACATATGCGTCGGGCAGAGTGTCGAGTGTATCGGGGTCAATCAGAACGGCAACAGGCTGATGAAAAGCACCGACAAGGTTTTTGCCCTGCGGCAAATCAACGCCTGTTTTTCCGCCGACGGACGAATCAACCTGTGCAAGCAGAGAAGTGGGAACCTGAATGAAGTCGATTCCCCTTAGATACGTAGCCGCCGCAAAGCCTGCCATATCACCCGTAACTCCGCCGCCGAGGGCAAGGATAATATCCTTTCTTGTCATTCTGAAATTTGCAAGAGTATTGTACATTTCAGCGATTGTATCAAGATTTTTCGACTCCTCGCCTGCCTTGAATATATGGGTTTTAACCTCAAAGCCCGATTTTTCAAGTGAATTCAGCACTCGCCACTGGTAATGCGGAGCGACATTTGAGTCAGTAATTACCGTGACCTTTTCGGCAGTTGACAGCTTGCCGATGTACTCGCCGCATTTATCAATGATTCCTCTTTCAATGAAAATATCATAGGGTTTTCCCGTTTCAACGTGAACTGTTCTCATCGAATTTCTCCTTTATCCCTTTGTTACGGCAGACTATGCCGCTTTGAGCGACGAGGGCGTCGCTCGCTACAGAATATTATATATCTATTCTCCGAGTGATTCTTTTACCCTGTGCCCCTGTTCAAGCAACTTGGTAAGTTCTTCTTTATTTTCCGATTTAATTGCATTGGAAATATTAGTTATGTTCTCAACAAGAATGTCAAGCTCCTTTACAAGCGGCTCCTTGTTTTCAAGAAAAAGCTCGCTCCAGAGCTTTGAATTTATATTTGCAACACGTGACACGTCACGGTAACTGCCTGCCGAAAAGCCCTTGTGGTTGGGGCAACAGGGACTCAGCACATAAGCGCACGCAAGCACGTGCGGAAGCTGAGATGTGAACGCTATCATACGGTCGTGTTCTTCGGGAGTTGTGATTTTGATTATTCCGAACCCGATTGATTTTGCAAAATCAGCGAGCAAAGCCACATACTTATCTTCTGCGCCGCAGGGAGTTATGATAAAGCTTGCGCCTTTGTACAGCTCAGAGTCAGAAACATCAAAACCGTTTTTCTCCTTGCCTGCCATAGGGTGACTTCCCACAAAAACGAATCCGTATTTTTGTGCAAGTTCCTTAAGCTGTGGACATATTGCTCTTTTTATGCCCGACGCATCTGTAACAATTGCACCTTTTTTTATGTAGCTTCCGTTTTTCTCGATATAATCAATATCAGCCTGCGGATACATTGCAAGAATAACAAGATCGGCTTTTCCAAGACTTTTCTGCGAACCGACTTCGTCAATTGCACCGACTTCAAGCGCCTTTTGTGCCGTTTCGGGTGTGCGGTTAATTCCGATTACATAGTGGTCGGTGTACTTCTTTATAGCCTTGCAAAAGCTTCCTCCGATTATTCCGAGTCCGATTACGGCTATGTTCATCAGGGATTCCTCCAATGAAAATTATACTTCTGTATTAAGCGCATTCTTGAGCGCAAAAACCTTCTTTGCAACTCCGTCAAACTGCTCGGGCGTGAGCGACTGCGCACCGTCGGAAAGAGCGTGAGGCGGATCGTTGTGAACCTCGATAATAAGTCCGTCTGCTCCTGCGGCTACTGCTGCCATTGCAAGCGGCTCAACAAGCCACGATTTTCCTGCGGCGTGACTTGGGTCAACAACAACAGGAAGGTGCGAAAGGCGCTTGATTATCGGAATTGCTGAAATATCAAGAGTATTTCTTGTGAAGGTTTCGTAGGTGCGGATACCTCTTTCGCAGAGGATAACCTTGTCATTGCCGCCAGCCATAATATACTCGGCACTCATAAGCCACTCTTCGATTGTAGCCGAAAGTCCACGCTTTAAAAGAATAGGCTTGTCGATTTTTCCGAGCTCCTTTAAAAGCTCAAAATTCTGCATATTTCTTGCGCCGACCTGAATAATATCTACGTTTTCAAACATATCAATGTGCGACGCACGCATAATTTCGGTGACAATGGGAAGTCCTGTTTCTTTTCTTGCGATTTTGAGCAAATCAAGTCCCTCTGCCTTTAAACCCTGAAAAGCGTAGGGAGATGTACGTGGCTTGAATGCACCGCCCCTGAGAAGTGTTGCGCCCGAGGCTTTGACGTCCTTTGCAATCTGAACAATCTGCTTTTCACACTCAACCGAGCAGGGACCTGCCATAATATGCAGGCTTCCGTCGCCGATTGTCACGTTATCGTTGATTTTGATAACCGTATTGTCGGGGTGAAACTTTCTGTTCGCCTTTTTGTACGGCTCCTGAACACGTTTTACGCTTTCAACAATATCCTGTGCGTCTATATACTCTATGTCAACCTTCGTTGTGTCGCCGATAAGTCCGAGAACGGTTGACTGAACACCGTCCCACTTGTTTACCTTAACGCCGTAGGAGTCCTTGAGCATTTTGGTGAATTTCATAAGCTGTTCGTCAGATGTTGACGGTTTTAAAACTATAATCATATATATCCTATCCCTTCCGAATAATTCTTAAGGAAAGACTGATTAAATCGTTTGTGCATATTGCGTAGTCAGATTTTTCGTCAGGTTAGACAAATAAACCGCAGTAATGCTGACGCATTACGAGGATTTTTTGGGTAAGCTGACGGAAAATATGCAAGCAAGATGTGCAAACAGCTTTCAGCGTGATTTATTCAGTGTTTCCTTAATATAATAGTATATTTTACCACTTTAAAGCGCTATAATCAATAGTTATTTTATTTTTTATACTCGCTTACTGCATCTATTACCGAAAATGCAGTTTTAATCGGGGTATTCTTGCCCGAAACTATGATATCTGCGGCACTTGTGTAAATCGGAAGCCTCTTGTCATACAGCTCCTGCATCGCCTTATCCCTGTCGGGTCTTTGCAAAAGAGGTCTTGTTTTGTCGTTGCGGAGTCTGTACTTTATAACACCAAGCGGCACGTCAAGAAGTACGATTGTATCTTTCCCTTTAAATACTTCGACATTGCGCTCAAACGTAAACGCTCCGCCGCCCGATGCAATTATGAGGTCTTTCATCTCGGAAAGCTCTTTGCAAGCCTCGTGCTCCATATCACGGAATGTACTTTCGCCGTATTTATCAAAAATTTCCGAAACGGTCATTCCTGCCTTTTTCTCAATGTACGAGTCCATATCGAGAAACTTTTTGCCTGTTTTACGTGCGATATTTCTGCCTACGGTTGACTTTCCGCAACCCATAAAACCGCACAATACTATATTATCCATCTTCTACCCCTGTTATCTGTTTTTAAGCTCCTCTGCCGAATCAATGCAGAGCTTTGCAATATCGTCCTTATCATAAACCGAGCCGTCCCATTTTTCGTGAGCGACTACTGCCTGCCACACAAGCATTGACATTCCGCCGACTGCCTTAGCTCCGTTTGCAAGCGCCTTTTTAATAAGCACGGTTTCAAGCGGATTGTAGACTGCGTCAAACACGCTTGCGCACCTGTTGATAACGGAATCGGAAACAGGCTGAACGTCAACCTTTGGGAACATACCGATCGGTGTTGCGTTTACAAGCACGTCAATATCACCCGAAAGCTCGTCAATAAGGCATAATCTTACCTTTGCATCTTTGACGGTGTTTTCAATTTCATTGCAAAGTGATTTAGCAATCTCAACGTCATCTTTTCTGACTGCAAAAAGCAGAGGAAGTCCTTTAAGCACAACCTCATAAGCCATTGTACGTGCAACTCCGCCGCAGCCGAGAATTACAACACGTCCGTCAAGGGTGATTCCTGCTGCGTCAAGAGCCTTTAAAAAGCCGTCCGGGTCGGTTGTGTAGCCCTTTGCAACACCGTCAATATTTGCTACGGTGTTTACACTGCCGTACATTTTCGCTTTTTCGTCAATTTCATCAATAAGCGGAATAATATTCTGTTTATGAGGTATTGTAATGTTGTATCCGTCAAGCTTTGACAATACTTTGTTGTACTCGTCAGCGAGATTTTCGGGAGCAATATCCAGCTTTGTGTACTCCGCTTCAATTCCCGAAAGTTTAAAAAGCCTGTTATGTATAAACGGTGACATTGTATGTCCGATTGGGTGACCGATTACTGCAAATTTTTTAATACTCATAACTTTTTCCTCCGAATTTCATATTTTTACCTATGCAAATTTCATAACAATGAGAATTATTTATGCAAATTTAAGAATTTTTTTATAAATTTCAAAATAGATATTGACAAAGCGGTAATTTATCAATAATATTATTGAATGTAGAGCAAACCAAAATTTGCTTTCACACCATTGTAGCATAAAATATGTGCTTTTGTCCATAATTAGAAACAAAAGCACGTAATAATTTTTAATGGGAGGAATTACTAATGGTATTAGAGAAAGTTAAGGCAATCCTTGCCGAGCAGTTTGACGTTGAAGAGGATAAAATTACTGCAGATACAGATTTGCAGGAAGACCTCGGTGCTGACTCACTTGACGTTGTAGATTTACTTATGTCAATTGAAGATGAGTTTGATGTAGAAGTTCCCGATGAGGAAATCGAAAACATCAAGACTGTAGGCGCTCTTGTTTCTTACATCGAAGCTAACTCATAATTTAAAAAAATTGCAAATTAAGGTCGGGCGGCAATTAGCACCCGACCTTTTTTCTTTATACTATTATTAAAGCTATTAAAGTACAAGCTCCTCTGTCCCGATAAACTCAATAGTATTCGGGAAATCATTTTTTACGGAGCAAACGGAAACGGTGTAATCGGAAAAATTCATCGTTTTCATAAAGTAGCTTTTGTCTTTTTCTTCAAAAACATCAGAACGCACGTCAACCGACTTTGCACTCCTGTGAAAGCCCTCGCCCATACACTTGAGCAGGCTTTCTTTTTTTGTCCACAAATTAAAAAACGTACCGAGCCTGTCGGCACTTGCCAAAAGCAAATTCATTTCATCGTCGGTAAAAACAGTCCGCCCTGTTCTTAATGCGTTCACATAGTGAAACTGTTCAATGTCACAGCCGATTTCGCAGTCGGAAAGTGCAAAAAGCACGTATTTTCCGCTGTGGGAAATGTTAAAAAAGCGTCCGTCTGACAAAAACGGCTTTCCATACTCGCTTTTGAGAATTTCTGCATTACCGAGAAAGTGCCTTGTCATAAGTCCTGCAAGAATACAGCGCTTTTTATCGTCAGCAAGCCTGTAGCGTTCTGTCCTTTTTCTGCGCTCATTATCAAGCAGTTGTGCATACTCCAAGCTGACATTGCCAATATCTGCAAGAAAAACCTTCACCCGAATTGTCACCCCTGTTTAAGCCGCAACGCTATGAATTATTCATATTTGCGGTCATTTTATACTATATATAGTATAGCAATTCAGTCCTTGAGTTTTTCAAGGCAGGAAGAACAAATATGCTTTCCCTGAAATTCTTTTAAGCTTTCAAGCGAGTTGCAGAACACGCATTTGCTTTCTGCTTTTCTGATAAAGATACAGTTATCGTCTGCTTCAATATGAAGAATGTCGCCTGCGTTAATATTGAGGTGCTTTCTTATATCCTTTGAAATTACGATTCGACCGGCTTTGTCAATTTCTCTGAAATTAGTGTAAATCATATACCCCATCCTGTTCACTAATATTTGTATATATTTTACCATTTATTACCTAATTTGTCAATAAATCCCGTTGATTTTATTGTAAACAATTTTGTAAACTTTGTAATTTTTAAATAAAAGGCAACAACTTGTCAAAAGAGGAGTTTTTATGCTGAATTATGTATGGAGCGGACTTGTAATAATAAGCATTATCTGCTCGGTTTTTCTCGGAAACACAGAGGATTTGTCGAAAGCACTTGTTGACAGCGGCGCTTCGTCAATAGAGTTAATTATTACAATGGCAGGCATAATCTGTCTTTGGACAGGAATTATGAAGATTGCCGTCGAAAGCGGTCTGACTTCCGTTTTTGCAAAAGTCTTTTCACCTCTGCTGCGACCTATGTTTCCCAATCTTGACAAAGACAGCGACGCTTTTAAAAGCATTTCAATGAACATAAGCGCAAACCTGCTCGGACTCGGCAACGCCGCTACTCCGTTCGGACTTAAAGCAATGGAGCAGTTACATACGCTCAACAACAAAGCCGACACTGCAAGTAATGAAATGGTAATATTCGTTGTAATGAACACCGCATCTCTTCAGCTTTTGCCCACAACGCTCGCATCTCTGCGCCAGTCTTACGGGAGCAGCGCACCGTTTGAAATTATAGTGCCCGTATGGATTTCCTCAGCCTGTGCACTCGCCGCCGCCTTAATCTGCGCCTGCACGCTCAACTGTGTAATGAGAAAAGAGAGATAAACAAATGGAATTTGTTATGCCAGCTTTCGCCTGCATTGTGGTAGTTTTCGGACTGATAAAAAGAGTTCCCGTATTCGATATTTTTCTCAAAGGCGCAAAAGAGGGAATACAGATTTTATACAACATTGCGCCCACAATCATCGGACTCGTATTCGCCGTGGATTTACTGCGTTCAAGCGGAGCAATTGACGCAATCTGCAATTTTATCGAGCCTGCCGCCGATTACCTCGGTTTTCCCAAAGAGATTGTGCCTATGGTGCTTTTGCGCCCCGTTTCGGGAAGCGGCTCAACAGCACTGTTGACTTCACTTTACGAGCAGTGCGGTCCCGACAGCTTTGCGGGCAGAGTTGCCTCTGTACTGGCAGGCTCGAGCGAAACAACATTTTATGCAATCGCAATGTACTTTGGCTGTATCAAGGTCAAGAAAATCCGCCACACGCTGTTTGCCGCAATAATCGCAGACATAACTGCGGCGGTTATGAGCGTTCTTACGGTAAGGCTTTACTTCGGAATAACATAAAAAGTAAAAATTTGAAATAAGTTTTTGAAATTTGCAAAAATTTTCAATTGACACACTTTTTATACTAATCGTAAACAAACTTTGATAATAATTTAACAAGTCTTTTGTTGTGGAAAACCTCAGATTTACGTATTTTTATAATAAGTCTGTAAAATTCTTGTAAATTTCAATACTCTTCCCACGCCTTATTAACACTTTCAACATAGTTTTCAACATTTTTGTTGAAAGAAAAGAAATATACCATTTGTATATTTCTTTTTTCGATTTTATAACACAACTCGCAGTTTACACATTGTGCAGTATATCAAAAACTAAAATCGAGGTGCATTATGCAAAAAATACTTATGAAGCTTGAAATAGGCGGAATATTTTTCATTCTCATTCTGTCGGCATTTATGCAGAATCTCTATTCGCTTTGCAACAGAGAGCTTATCGGCGTGCTGTTCGGCTCGGTAAACGACAGCATATGGGAAACGGCAAAAACTCTGCTTCTTCCCTATGCAATCTGGGGAATGATTGAACTGCTCTGTATCCGTTCGCCGTTTCGAAAATTTGTAACGGCAAAGATAATTTCTCTTTATTATCTTGGAGTATCCTACATTCTGCTGAACCTGATATTTACGCTTTTCGGCTTTGAAAATGATTTTCTTATCAATTTCACCTCGGCAATTTTCTGCATAAGCACGTCGCTGTTTTTATCATACAGACTGGTTTTTTCAAAATATAAGCTTGAAAACCTCTTTCTGCCTGCGTTTTTTATGTTTATGCTGTTTGTCGCTTTTTATTTCAGCCTTACGCCGTTTCCACCGAAAATGTATATCTTCAAGGACAGATCAACCTCACTTTACGGAATAATCCCCAAAAACATAGACTCAGGCGCAATTGTGCTTGACGCTATGTATTATGTTTAGACATTATTTTTCGCATAAGTATATATTATTTTTAAATTTTATGTTATAATATAATAATTAAAACTAATTTTCTCATTGAGGTATAAAATGACTGAAAAAAACAATGAAGTTAAATCCGACGTTATTCCGGGCAGAAACCCCGTCAGCGAGGCTGTCAGAAGCAACAGACCGATTGATAAAATTCTTGTAGCAAGGGGCGAAAAAAGCGGCGCAGTTGTCGGGATTCTTGCAAAAGCAAAGCAAAAGCAAATCCCGATTAAAGAGGTTGACCGCACAAAGCTCGACTATATCACAGGCAACACAAATCATCAGGGAATTATCGCCTTTGCCGCCGTCAAGGAGTATTCAACTGTTGAAGAAATATTTGAATATGCCGAAAGCCTTGGTGAAGCTCCGTTTATCGTTGTGCTTGACGAGGTTGAGGATCCGCACAACCTCGGTGCAATAATCCGTACCGCCGAATGTGCGGGCGTTCACGGCGTAATTGTACCAAAGCGCCGCAGCGCAAGCCTGAGCTACACCGTAGGCAAGGCATCAGCAGGCGCAGTTGAATATATGCGTGTGGCAAGGGTGACGAACATTGCAAGCCTGCTTGACGAGCTTAAACAGCGAGGCGTATGGGTTTACGGCGCAGATATGGACGGCACAGACTACAGAAAATGCGACTTTTCGGGTGCGTGTGCAATTGTTATCGGCAACGAGGGCAAGGGAATTTCACGCCTTGTAAGGGAAAAGTGCGACGTGATTGTTTCTTTGCCGATGAAAGGAAAAATCAATTCTCTTAACGCATCAGTCGCCGCAGGAATACTTATGTACAGAGCAATGGACAACAGATAAAATACGGACTAACAGTAAGCAAAAGTTTTACACCTGAAAAAGGAAGGAGTGTTAATCTTGTCAGAACAGGATAAACAGCAGGACCTGCTCAGAGAGCGTGAAATAGAAAGCATACTTGAAGAAACTCACTATCTTGCAGACCAGGAAAAAATGGAACAGACTGCGCAGAAATACCGTGCAAAGCCGAAAATGGACGAGATTTTCAGCAACGCAGATAAAAAGCCAAGGCTTAAGAATAAAAATCCGCTTGATGAAGTCGATAAGACAAACACTATTGTAGGCGAAAAAACAGCCGCAACAATGCAGGCTTCGCTTATGATGGACGGCAGTAATGAGGACGTAAAGACTCCCGAGGAAGCTCAGGCAGAGGCTGAAAAGAAAGCGGAAAAAGCAAGAAAAAAGGCTGAACAGGAGGCAAAAGAAGCCGCCGAAAGAGCCGAAGCCGAGGAAAACAAAATAGTAACCCTCACCCCCGAATACGATGAAAACACCAGCTTTTCGGGCGAGGTGCTCGGCGAGGTTGACCAGTTTAAGGACGATGAAACGCACATTGAAAGCATAAATTCAATTGATATAGAGCTTGAGGACGAGGAGTCTGAAAAGCAGAAAAGTGACGAACAAAGCAAGTATGAACAGCTTTTCGGAATAAAAAACGAAAGCGGTGCAAAGCCGCCGAGAAAGGTTGTTGCAAAGGTTCCCGTCTACCGTCCCGACGAGCCCAGAGAAATTCTCAACGTCAAGGCAGGACGTTTTTCAGAAGTTGTTGAAAACGAATACGAGGAATATATACGCTCGAAAAATCCGTCGGTAATTGCTCACGTTATCCGTCCCGAGCCGAAGGCTCATGAAGAGGACGAGCCTGAGGAAAACGAAGACACACGTTCACCGCAGGAAAAAATTCTGTCGGCAGTAGTCGGCTTTTTCTCAAAGGACGAGTCAGACGATGACGACACACCAAAGGAAAAGGCAAAGCCTGTTGAGGACTACACGGGTGACGATGACGAGAAAAGTATCCTCTACGAGCTTAACCTGAACATCAAAAAGCTGTTTGTACGCAGTCTGATTTCGGGCATAATAGCCGCACTGTCAATTATACTTACGGTAGTTACAAGGCTTTTTCCGCAGGCTATCTGCTCTGCAATTTCGTTTGCTCCTGCGGCATATGCAATTTTAAACTTCCTTCTTGTAGGATTTTCACTGTTTATCAACCGTGTTGCTATGCTCAGCGGACTTACTCCGCTTGCTAAATTCAAGGGAAATTCCGACACCGCCGTTGCTGTAGCAGGAGTTGCAGCTCTTATTCAGACTGTCGTTTCATTCTTCTGCATTGGTGATATGAACGCCTTTAACATCAACTACTACTGCGTAATTGTACTTTTAGCTTTCTTTGCGAACAATTTCGGAAAATTGCTTATGGTATTGCGAGTCAAGGATAATTTCAAGTTTATCTCTTCAAAAGGTCAGAAATACGCCGCTAAAATCTACAACAACGAATCCGTTGCAAATCAGATGCTCAGCGGAACTGCATCGGAAAAAACGCTTATTGCTTATCAGCACAAAACAAAATTCCCTTCAAACTTTCTCAAAATCTCCTATGCTCCCGACCCGAGCGAGGATTTAGCGTCAAAGCTTGCGCCGATTACGACCATTGCCGCAATAATCATAACCCTGATTTACGGTATTGTTAAGGTTTCTTTTGCAGACGCAATCAACGCTTTTGCGCTTATGACTGCGGTTGCAATCCCTGTTTCAACACTCCTTGCAGTTAATTTTCCCGTAAGAAAGCTCTGCAAAAAGCTTCTCTCATTCGGAGGAATGTTGTCGGGTTATCCGTCAATCAAGCAGTTCTGCGACAGCACTGCAATTATGATTGACGCAAACGAGCTCTTCCCTGCCGACTCAATTGAGCTTGAGGGAATCAAAACCTACGAGGACTACAATGTTGACGAGTCACTTCTCTGCGGAATTGCAATTTTAAAAGAGGCTCAGAATCCTATTGCAAACGCATTTGACTCGGTTGTTGCTGAAACAAACGAAACTCTGCCCGAGGTTGAAAGCGTGCTTTACGAGGACGAAATGGGACTTGTAGGCTGGATTAACAGCGAAAGAATACTTGTCGGTTCACGCAAGCTTATGGAAAAATACAGCGTAGAAACTCCACGCATTGAATATGAGGAAAAATACACTTCAAAGGGCAGACAGGTAACATACCTCTCTCGTGCAGGCAGGCTTGTAGCTATGTTTGTAACGAGGTATCACGCTGACCCCGAGCTTAAATCCGAGCTTCAGCGTGCCGAAACAAACGGCATAAGCTTTCTTATCAGGACAACCGACTACAACATTACAAACGACCTTATTGCCGAGCTTTACAACCTTTTCTACCGCAGTATAAAGGTACTTTCAACAGGACTCGGCAACGTACTCAAAGAGGCTCAGGGAACTGTTGAGGACAGCTCAAGGTCTTATCTTATTACGGGCGGCAAGGTTTCTTCTCTTGCACGTGCAGTATCGGGAAGCGTAAAAATCAAGCACAACATTTCCCTTGCAATTGTAATTCAGCTTATTGCAGTGATTATCGGAATTCTGCTTGCCGCTACGCTTTCGCTTTATGCAGGAGTAGGCGTAATGGGCTCGCTCGAGGTGCTGATTTATGCACTGTTCTGGGGACTCGCCGCAATAGTAGCTCCTGCAATTCAAAAGCCGTAGCCGGCGTGTCGCCGCTCCCGGTTCGAGTGGCTGGGTTTGTTTAAATCAAACCATTGTTGCCCGAATTTTAACTTGAGATATCGGTAATGTTTTGGCGATCACAGTTCGCCGCTACATATTTAAACGCAAATCAACCGTGAAAGGATGTTTAAAATGAAAATTGCACCGTCACTTCTATCGTGTGACTTTTCAAAAATGGGCGAAGAAATCGTAAGAATGGACAAGGCAGGTGCAGACTGGATGCACCTTGACGTTATGGACGGTCACTTTGTGCCGAACATAACCTTTGGCGCACCCGTAATCAAAACCGTAAGAAAATACACCGACAAGCCGTTCGACGTTCATCTTATGATAAGCGACCCTTTGAAATATGCTGACGACTTTGCCGACGCAGGCGCTGACATAATCACCTTTCACGTTGAATGTGACTCAGACATTAACAAGACGATTGACAAAATCAGAAGTCGGGGCGTAAAACCGGGACTTGTAATCAAGCCGAACACTCCTGCAAGTGCAGTTTTCCCCTATCTTGACAAAATCGACCTTGTGCTTGTTATGACAGTTGAGCCCGGTTTCGGAGGACAGAGCTTTATGGCTGATATGCTCCCGAAAGTAAAAGAACTCAAGGACGAGTGCAAAAGACGTGGAATTGATATGCTGATTGAGGCTGACGGCGGAATCGGAGATGCAACAATTGAGCAGGCGGCAAACGCAGGAATTGACGTGTGCGTTGCAGGAACGGCTGTTTTCAAAGCCGACAACGCCGCACAGGCAATCGCAAAATTGCAGTCGTATTAAACTCAATAATACATAAAAGCAAAAGCCGAAAAGGAGTCCAAATTCCTTTTCGGCTTATTTATTTAAAAACTTCAAAATCAATGCGGATATTTTTCGATAAGCTCACGCAAATCATACGGTGTAGCCTGATATACAAAATAGTTGAGCCAGTTTGTATAAAGCAAGGTTGCGTTGCTTCTCCACACCATCGGCGGAGTTTTCGAGGCGTCGTCATCGGGGAAATAATTATAGGGAATCTGCGGATTTATCCCCTTGTTTTTGTCACGAAAATACTCGTTTGCGAGCGTTTCCCTGTCGTACTCTGCGTGTCCCGTAACGAAAACCTGTCTGCCGTTTTTACTGCACACAATGGCAACTCCTGCCTTGTCGGACACAGACAGAATTTCAAGCTCGTAATGTTTTTTTATTTCCTCCTCGTCAACACCCGTATAGCGTGAATGAGGAATACAGAACGTATCGTCAAAGCCACGCATAAGCGGATGATGCGGATTGAGGATTCTATGCGAATAAATACCGCTCAACTTTTCGGGGAGCTGATGCTTTTTAATTCCGTAATGGAAATATAATCCCGCCTGAGCACCCCAGCAAATGTGGAAGGTTGAGTAGACATTGTGCTTTGACCACTCCATAATCTCGCAAAGCTCGTCCCAGTAGTCAACGTCCTCAAATTCAAGCTGTTCAACAGGCGCTCCGGTGATAATCATACCGTCAAAGCTCTCGTTCTTTACCTGCTGAAACGTCTTGTAAAAGGTTGTCAGATGATGCGGCGAGGTGTTCTTAGAGGTATGCGAAGCCATCTGCAAAAGCTCAATGTCAACCTGCAACGGGCTGTTGCCCAGAAGCCTTAAAAGCTGGGTTTCGGTTTCAATTTTTGTGGGCATAAGGTTTAAAATTAAAATTTTAAGAGGACGAATGTCCTGCCTTAATGCGACCTCGTTCGGCATAACAAAGATGTTTTCCGATTCAAGCACCTTGATAGCCGGAAGATTACTCTGAACCTTGATAGGCATTTTCTCACCACCTTTTATGATTACATTTTACATATGAGGACATAACGTAACCTTTATATCAACTCAAAAGTCGGGCAACCATTTTATTCTTACAAACTAACTTTTAGACTCGAATTGCCCGCCGAGGCACTCGGCTTAATACTGTTTGCCCCAGTATACCATATGCTTTGCAGGCTTGCCGCAGCATACGCAGGTATCCGAAAGGTGTTCTTCCTCAAACGGAATACATCTGCTCTTTACGCCGCCTGTAACCTCTTTGAGCTTTTCTTCGCACTCGCTGTCACCGCACCACATAGCCTTGATAAAGCCGGGATGGTTCTTTGAAATGTCGATAAACTCGTCATAGCTTGTCGCTGTAAATGTCTTTTCCTGAGTATTCTTGAGTGCACGCTCATACATAGCGTTGTGGATATCCTCCATAAGCTTTTCAACAAACGCTGAAAGCTCCGAAAGCGGAACAAAAGCCTTTTCTCTGGTGTCACGTCTTACGACTACGCACTGGTTTTTCTCAATATCCTTAGGACCGATTTCAACTCTTACGGGCACGCCCTTCATCTCGTACTCTGCAAACTTCCAGCCGGGAGCGTGGTCGGAGTCGTCAAGCTTGACTCTGTACTTCTTTGCAAGCTCTGCTTTAAGCTCGTTTGCCTTTTCAAGCACACCCTCTTTATGCTGAGCAACGGGGATTACAGCTACCTGAATCGGAGAAATCTTCGGCGGAAGTACAAGTCCGTCGTCGTCGCCGTGTACCATTATTATTGCACCAATCATTCTTGTTGATACACCCCAAGATGTCTGGTGCGGATAATGGAGCTTGTTGTCCTTGCCTGTGTATGTTATGCCGAAGCTCTTTGCAAAGCCGTCGCCGAAGTAGTGCGAGGTACCGCCCTGCAAAGCAACGCCGTTGTGCATCATCGGCTCAATTGTATAGGTTTCCTCTGCGCCTGCAAACTTTTCCTTTTCGGTCTTTCTGCCGATTACCGCAGGAATTGCAAGGGTTTCTCTGTAGAAGCTCTCGTAAACGTGAAGCATACGCAGTGTTTCTTCTCTTGCCTCTTCCTCGGTTTCGTGCATTGTGTGACCTTCCTGCCACAAAAACTCAGACGTACGCAAAAACGGACGGGTTGTCTTTTCCCATCTAACAACACTGCACCACTGATTGTAGAGCTTGGGCAAATCACGGTATGTATTGATTATCTTCTTGTAATGCTCGCAGAAGAGTGTTTCGGAAGTCGGACGAACGCAAAGACGCTCGGTAAGCTTTTCCTGTCCTCCGATTGTTACCCACGCACATTCGGGTGCAAAACCCTCGACGTGGTCTTTTTCCTTCTGAAGCAGGCTTTCGGGGATAAACATTGGCATATAGACATTCTCGTGACCTGTTTGTTTAAATCTGCGGTCAAGGTCAGCCTGTATATTTTCCCAGATTGCATAGCCGTAAGGTCTGATTACCATACATCCTTTGACGTTTGAGTAATCAACAAGCTCCGCCTTTTTTACAATGTCGGTATACCATTTTGCAAAGTCCTCATCTCTGCTTGTAATGGCTTCTACCATCTTCTTTTTCTCTGCCATAATTGTTTACCTCCGTGTACGAATTGTACGAATAATTATCATAACATTTCTATTATACAATATATTAAAATTTTTTCAAGTATTTTAGTTTGGTAATAATCTTATGGTTTAGTCAATACGTCAGTTTTTCGGCTTGTTGTCAATCTCGCTCTTAATCTTCTCAAAGGTCACGCCGTATTTTTCCGCAATATCTCTTGCGTAGCTTACGCCCTGCGGAGGTGCGATAAACACCTTGAACGAACGGTTGCCGTTTTCAACGCCCGTTACCATACTTTCAATTTTACTGTCACCATCAACATCACTGTTCACCTTATCGAGGTTTCTTGCCAAATCATGCATATGCGTATTGAAAACAGCTCTTGTGCCGAGGTAGCGCATCGCTTTTACAACGTCCTTTGCAATGTACAAGCCTTCTGCAACATTGGTTGTCGCAAGACTTTCGTTGAGCAAAAGCAGGCTGTAACGTGTGGCGGTTTCAAAAATTTCGGACAGTCTTTTGCTCTCCTCGCCAAGTCTGCCCAAATCTACCGTATCGTTTTCATCGGCAGGAAAATGTGTAAAGATATTGTCGCACGGACTGAAATTCATTGATGATGCAGGAACGTAAATTCCGTTCTGTGCAAGTAAAAATGCAATACCGACAGCCTGAGTAATTGTAGTTTTACCGCCCCTGTTAGGACCTGTGAGAATGTAAATCCGCTTGTCGTCGTCAAAAACAAACTCGTTGGTCACGATATCTATATTATCACCCTTGACATTCTTTATAGCCAGCTTTATATTGTAAAGATTTTCAATATTACAGTTTCTATCCTCTTTCGGGGCAATCTGCGCCTTGCAGAGCGGAAGATTTTTCTGCATAATCTTATCGCAAAGCTCGGCAAAACGAATGTAGAAAATAATTTCGGGCATCAGTGCAACAAAGGAATAGCCGTTTATGTTTATATACTTGTTGAGCGTTGACTTGATGTCGTTTACAGTACGGCGCAGAATGTCGGTAACTACCTTTTTTAGTGCGTCAGAAAGCGGGTCAGCTCCCGTAAGCTCAGACGTAAAGGTCTGATTTACGTCCTGCTGTGCACCGGTTACAAACTTGCCGATTCCAAGAGAAGTTGTACTCGGATTTGCAGGGTGAAAGCTTATAAAACCCGAAACGTCATTGCCGTGGTGAAGCTCGCTGTTCCTGTTTGCAAAGTTTGTAAAGCGTTTGAGAATTCCGCTGTCGGTGAAAGGCTTGTCGTTGAGCGAAATTACACCGACTGTTTTCGGGCGCAGAAGTGCGTCAAGGTTTACACCCAGCGTTATGCTCCTGAGCTTTTGCGCCTTTGCGAGCGTGTCCTCAATATCCTTTTTCAAGTTGGGAAATCCGCTGTCATTATAGATTGAAGTCACGTTCTCTTTGAGCGTCAAAAGCCCCTGCGACTTGACATCAATTGATTCAAGCGTTGTTTTTATCTGCGTAATGCAGTCAACGTAGCCGCCTATTTCACGCAGTCTGTTGATAAGCTGCCAGAGAGATGAAGCTTCGGAATCCTTCTGAAATCTCTCAATCTCTCTCAAATCTTCAAGCTTTGCAAGCAGTGCTGTCAAATCCTCTCTCAACTTTGGAAAACGCAGAAAGTCATCAAACACGTCGCACCTGTACTTTATTACCTCTTCATCATCGGTAATCTGCGTTAAGAGCTGTTTGATGCTGTTGCGCTCGTATGCGTCCTCGGTAAGCGCATTGCAAAGGAAATCCACCGATAAATCGTTTATCGCCTCTTTTGTAAGGGTATGGTAAACTGCATTTGAATTTTGCGGATGAAGCAAGCTTAAATTTTCCATAATCCACCGTCCGTCAGTTATTTCACCTATTACCTATTATTATATATCAAAAAATGTCGGACGCAATATATAAAATTGAATTTATTGCAATATGTTTTATTTTGTGATATGATTATCAGAGTAAAAAGCGAGGTATTGATATGGATAAGAATTTGCTTAACAGGATTAACGAGCTTGCAAAGAAAAAGCGTGAACAGGGACTCACTTCCGACGAACAGGCTGAACAGAAAAAGCTGTATAAAATTTATCTCGGTGAAATCCGCACACAGTTTGATAAAACGCTAGACAATGTAAGCGTTAAAGAAAAAAACGGCGAGGTTGTGCCGTTTAAACAAGCGTATAAAAAGAATAAGTAAACCATAATTTAGCGGTGAGTTGACTCGCAAAAAAATTAAAAATTTCGGTCAA
>DXYG01000042.1 GCA_019415925.1 Clostridiales bacterium | reverse complement strand
GCTATACTTAATAGGCAATGATTTTTTTCTTTATCCTGCGGCGGCAAATCTTTCTGTGGGACTGTTCAATATATTGCCTGTTATGTCGCTTGACGGCGGACAGCTTTTGTATCTGATTCTTAGCAGATTTTTCAGCGATACGGTTTCACAAAGAATTGTAAATGTAATTACGTTTATAATTATTTTTCCGCTTGCGTTTTTCGGATTCATTCTGCTGTTTAATTCGAAATATAATTTTTCTCTGTTGATTGTATGTACATACCTTGTTTTTTCATTGCTTTGCAGGAATAACAGGTATTATTAAGAGAAAATAAGATGAAAATAATTAATGGGATAAAAACAACCGGAGGTATAATATGGTAAGCAAGGAAGTTGAAAAACTCCTTTTAAAGGTTCAGAAGCCCGGACGGTATGTCGGCGGTGAGCTAAACGAGGTAATTAAGGATAAAAACAGTGTAGACGTCAGATTTGCATTCTGTTTTCCCGATACTTACGAGGTAGGTATGTCGCACCTTGGAATGAAAATTCTCTACAGTCAGTTTAATAAAGAGGATTATATTTGGTGCGAACGTGTGTTTGCTCCGTGGGTTGATATGGAAGAGGAAATGATTAAGCACAATATTCCTCTTTATGCGCTTGAAAGCGGCGACCCTGTGTCTGACTTTGATTTTATCGGATTTACATTACAGTACGAGCTTAGCTTTACAAATATGCTCAATATGCTTAGGCTTTCGAATGTTCCGATTAAAAGCTGTGACAGAAAAGATTTAAAGCAGATTGTAGTTGCAGGAGGTCCTTGTGCCTGCAACCCTGAGCCTATAGCTGATTTTGTCGATATTTTCTTTATCGGCGAGGGTGAAGAAGTTGACCTTGAAGTGATTAATCTTTTCAGAGAATGTCGCAAAGAGGGTAAAAGCAAGGCTGAATTTTTACAGCTTTGTTCTCACATTGAGGGCGTGTACGTTCCCTCTCTTTATGACGTTTCCTATAATGATGACGGAACAATCAAGAGCTTTGTACCAAAGGGTGACGCTCCTGACGTAATTCATAAAAGGCTTATAAAGGATATGGACAATTGTTTCTATCCCGATAATTTTGTTGTTCCGCTCGTAGAAATAGTGCACGACAGAGCCGTTCAGGAAATTTTCAGAGGTTGTATAAGAGGCTGCCGGTTCTGTCAGGCAGGCTTTATATATCGTCCCGTTCGTGAAAAATCTCCCGAAACGATTAATGCGCAGTGCAAGGCTCTTTGCGAGAATACAGGGTATGACGAGGTTTCCTTGTCCTCGTTAAGCTCAAGCGACTACAGTCAGATTGTTCCATTGCTTGAAAAGCTGAACGAATGGAGCAAAGATGAAAAGGTCAGCATTTCTTTGCCGTCCTTGCGTGTTGACGGATTTACGGACGATATAATGAACAAAATCAAGACTGTTCGCAAAAGCGGACTTACCTTTGCACCTGAAGCAGGAAGCCAGCGTATGCGTGACGTAATCAATAAAAATGTTCGTGAAGAAGAATTGCTTGCAACCTGTGCAACTGCTTTTGAAGGTGGCTGGACAACCGTTAAGCTCTATTTTATGATAGGACTTCCTACCGAAACAATGGATGACGTCGAGGCTATCGCAAAGCTCGGACAGGCTGTTGTTGATACCTACTACAAATGTCCGAATAAACCAAAGGGCAAGTCTGTAAGAGTTACTGTTTCCGCGTCTTCCTTTGTGCCAAAGCCGTTTACACCTTTCCAGTGGGAGCCGCAGGACACTATACCTGTTCTTCACGATAAGCAGATTCATATAAAGGAAAGCATTTCCACAAAGAAAATTCAGTTTAATTATCACGACGCCGATACAAGCTACCTTGAGGCTGTATTTGCTCGTGGCGACAGAAAGCTCTGCAAGGTTATGGAGCTTGCGTGTGAGAGAGGTTTTCACTTTGACGGTTGGAATGATTGTTTCAGCCTTGAAAAGTGGCTTGAGCTTTTTGAAGAGTGCGGTATTGACCCTGCATTTTATGCAAACCGCAGACGTTCTTTTGACGAAATTCTTCCTTGGGACCACATTGACTATGGTGTTACTAAGGATTATCTGATTAAAGAGTGTAAGAAAGCGTATGAAAATACAACAACACCGCATTGCAGACTTAAATGTAATAACTGCGGTGCAACAAAGTACGGGGAGGGAGTATGTTTTGAAAAGCGTAAGAATCTGGTTTAAAAAAGATTTTGAGTGCAGATACATTTCTCACCTCGATTTGAATCGCTGTATGCTCCGTGCACTCCACAAAAGCAAATTGCCCGTCTGGCACACCGAGGGCTTTAATCCTCATCCGTTTGCAACCTTTCCTTTGCCGCTGTCGCTCGGCTTCAGAGGAGTAAACGAGTGTATGGACGTAAAGCTCGAAGATGATAATTATTCCTTTAAAGAAATAATCAGCAAGCTAAATGCTTGTTTGCCGAGAGGTATTCAGGTTTTTGACGTTACAGAGCCTGTTATGAAAGCAGGAAAAATAGCTTTTGCCGAATTTTCAATAAAACTAAGCAGTGAAAATGCGAATACAACAGTAATTTCAGAGAAGCTTTCGGAGTTTTTTGCTCTTGAAAAAATTGAAATTGAAAAAAGGTCAAAGAAAGGCTTAAAAATTGTTGACATAAAGCAGGGAATAAAGAGCTTTGATATTGAAGAAAAATTTGATTTTGTCTTGCTCAATGTAATTCTATCTGCAGGAAGCAGTGATAATGTAAATCCAAATCTGCTTGTTTCTGCGTTTGAAAAATATTCAGCTTTGGCAGTTGATTCTGATATTACAAGAAATGATTTATATAATTCCGAAATGGAATTATTCAGATAGGTGATAATATGTTTGAATTTACAATAAGAGAAAATGCACTTTTAAACGAGTTTAAGGATATGTTTGCCGATTATGTTAACAAGGCATACAAATTCACTATGAGTTACATTTCTAATCCTATTCTTGCAGAATTTCGTGACAATGAAAGACTAATACTCATTGTTATCAACAAATCAGTCTTTCAGAACATTTACAGTTTTTTAAAGCTTAATGAAAGCAATATGCAGTTTGCGGCTTTTTCGTGCCTTGAAGGTGCGGTAAATTCTATGCGACTTTATCAGGTTCTTTCGCTGAATCCTGATTATATGCATGACTACATAACAAATGCTGATTTTTCGCTTGACAAGTGCGAGCTTGAACTTCTTGAAAAACAGGAAAAGTATGAAAACAACGAAGAATTTTCTTTAAGAGAATTTGCAAAGGGATTGCACAAGATGAATACCTTTGAATTTAAAAATTCTTCAATTTCAACTCAGCTTGTTGACAATAGCGTTTATCTTGGGCTTTCCTGCGGAAAAACAGTAAGCGATGACCTGCAAAATGAAGTAAGAAAGAATCTTGTCGGCGCATATCTTTCATTACAAAAACATACAAAATTGTTCTTCAACGGCGGCATTGATAACGAACTTGAAGAAACAGAGGATAATATCTATGCAAAGTTTATCGAATATGTAAAGAAGTTTTCTTAAACTTTTCAGAATATTCACTTTCTTTTATTTTAAACATCATATTCTTGTCACATTCAACCTTTATTATATAACCACAGTAAAGATAAAGAACAGACAACAAGTAATGAGTTTATTTTTCATTTAATAATAAGTTGCTCCGAAACGGTCGGGCAAGATAGATTTGATAATATCAACCTTTTTGCTCGAATTGCGTGTCGAGGCACTCGACTTTTCATAGATTTTCCTCTCAAAATTGTCATAATGACATCAAAGAAGGCCGACGAACGTCGGTCTTTATTTGATTTGGAGTATATTATGTATTATTATTCTTTAAACGAATATCTAAAAAATACTTTCGGCAAAAAGGTGTATAAAATCTCTTTGAACGGCGGTATGACCTGTCCGAACAGAGACGGTACTTTAAGTACAAAGGGCTGTATTTTTTGCAGTAAAGGCGGCTCGGGAGAATTTTCCGCAGATAAGTTGCTTTCCGTAACCGAGCAGATTGAGCAGGCAAAGCTGAGAATTAAAGCAAAAACCGACTGCAAACGTTTTATAGCCTACTTTCAGCCTTTTACGAATACATATGCAGATATTTCATATCTTCGCAAAATTTTTTATGAAGCAATAGAAAATCCTGATATTGCAGTGCTTTCAATTGCAACACGTCCTGATTGCCTTGGAAAAGATGTTTTAATGCTGATTGATGAGCTTAACAGGATAAAACCTGTATGGATTGAGCTCGGTTTGCAGACAATACATAAGAAAACTTCCGACTATATAAGGCGTTGCTACGAGCTTGAAGTTTATGACGAAGCTGTAAAAAATCTCAAAGAAATCGGTGTTACTGTTGTTACGCATATAATTCTCGGATTGCCTTTTGAAACAAAAGAAATGATGCTTGAGAGTGTAGAATACGCAGGAGAGAGAAGTGACGGAATAAAACTCCAGCTTCTCCACGTTCTTAAAGATACCGATTTGCTGAACGATTATAACAGAGGATTGTTCAATACGCTTTCAATGGAAGAATACATTGATATTCTTTGTGACAGTATAGAGATTTTACCGAAAAATGTTGTAGTTCACCGCTTAACGGGTGACGGTGATAAAAAACTGCTTGTTGCACCTTTATGGAGTGCCGATAAAAAGAGAGTGTTAAATTCAATCAATAAAGAATTCAAAGAGCGAAATATTGTTCAGGGAAGTAAATATAATTCTAACTAAAGACAGCCCCGATGAGACCGCCGAAAATTTTGTGTAAAAGTGAATAATAAACTTCCTTTCAAGCAATAATTGAAATAGAAAAATTAAAGCTTGAAAGGAAGTTTTTTTAATGGAAAAAGCACCGGCAGAAATGATGAGAGAGTTTGTAAGAAGTCAGAAATTCACCTCAACAGATGAAGTTATGACAGCAATGAAAAATATGTTCAAGGACATTCTTCAGGAGGTTATGGAATGTGAGCTTGCCAATGAGCTCGGCTACGAGAAAAGCGAAAGAACGTCGAATAATGAATGTAGCAATAAGTCGAAAAATTACAGAAACGGCTACTCAAAAAAGACGATAAAAACACAGATGGGAGAGCTCGATATTAAAGTTCCGAGGGACAGAAACGGAGAATATGAACCTAAAATAATCGGCAAATACAACCGTAATGCAGACGGTATGGAAGATAAAATCCTATCACTCTATGCCTGTGGAATGAGTCAGCGTGACATTGCCGAGCAAATCAAAAATCTGTATGATGTAGAAATCTCCCCTGAGCTTGTCAGCAAGATAAGCGAGAAGATTATGCCTGACGTTACTGCCTGGCAAAACCGACCTCTTGAAGCGGTGTATCCGTTTGTGTTTATGGACGCAATTCATTATAAAGTCAAGGAGAATCATCAGTATATCACGAAGGCTGCATATGTAGTTCTTGGCATCAACCTTGACGGTCAGAAAGACATTCTCGGCATATGGATTGGCGAAAATGAGAGCAGTAAATTCTGGCTGAATGTGTTGAATGAACTCAAAACTCGTGGAATTAAGGATGTATTTCTGTTCTGCGTGGACGGTCTGACAGGTTTCAGACAAGCTATTGAAGCGGCTTTTCCAAATGCACAAATTCAGCGTTGCATCATTCATCAGATACGCTCAAGCACAAGATTTGTAAGTTACAAGCACATCAAAGAGCTGATGGCTGACCTCAAGAAAGTGTATCAGGCAATCAGCGAGGAAGAAGCTATGAACAACCTGATTTTATTCAAGGATAAGTGGGGCAAAACCTATCCGTCCTGCGTTAAAAGCTGGGAAGAAAATTGGGATATTCTCTCCACGTTTTTCGCATATCCGCCCGAGGTTCGGAAGATAATATATACGACAAATATTATTGAAGGCTTGAACCGTCAGTTCAGACAGATTACGAAGAACAAGCCATCATTCACAAATGATGACAGCCTGCGCAAAATGTTGTATTTAGCGTCGCAAAAGATTGTCGAACGCTGGACGCAAAGATGTCGAAACTGGGATGTAGTTTTAAGCCAGCTTTCGATAATATTTGAGGACAGAATATCTGCTTGATTTGCCCCCGAGAATAGAATTTCCTGTCCGCAAAATGTTATTCACGCACGGCGCGCATAACATTCCGCAGACAGGAATGAAAAGTTGACATGGGGCAAATCAGAAAGCCTGATTGCACCGCAATCCGCTACTCCGTTATTGCTTGAAGGATTATTATTTACACAAAATTTTATGGGCTGCCGCCCCGATTATTCGTCGGGGCTGTTATTGCGTTTATTTATGTTTGAATTAATGCGTTTAAGAATATTATATGCAAGCATTACTGCGGCAATTATTGATGCACCGAGAGCAATTCCGACAATCAGCAATCTCGTATTCGGATTATCAAAAGAATTAAGCTGTCCTATTTCATCATATGTTGATACAGAAGTTGTTTCCTCTGCCTTTTCTCGTTCACTTTTGGTACCTTTCAAGTCAGTTTTATCCGATTTATCGATACTGCTTTTGCTTGAACTGCTGTCACTTGATTTTGAATTAACAGTGATTTTTGCAGAAGTACATTTTCCTGCGTCAATTGAATTAATATCTGAGTCAACACAGTCGCTTACATAGAAATCAATATAGCCGTTGCCTGACTTTACGGATTTAAAAGTCAGTGTAAAAATACTTGTGCCGTTATTAATGTCAACTCCGTCAGTATTCAGAAAAACAAGCTTTACCTTGTCATCAAGCTCATTATAAGTTATTTTTGAGGCTTTATCACTTACCTTTGCACTTCGAAATTCAAACATACTCTTATCATAAGTAAATTCAAATCTTGCGGCACTCAGCTTTTTGTCACAGTCGGCAGTCATTGTAATTGTAAAAAGCCTGTTATTGTCCGTACTGCAATCTTTCAGAGTAAAATCAACTTTAGTTGCAGAAAATACGGTAACAAGTGAACAGCAAGATAATAAAACAGCAATTGTAATCGAAGTAATAAATCTGAATATTTCTCTTTTGAATTTACACATAATAAATCCTTATACCGTAATTTTGTTATTCTTAGCAAACCATACATTTTTTACACAGAATTCTTTGCCGTTTAAATATTCAAGAACACCGGCATCGTCACAAAAATTAAATCTGATTTTGTAGCTGTAAAGCGCCTGATACTTAAAAAGGCTTTTTGATTTATCGGTAAAGCCGTATTTTGTGTCGCCTGCAAGCGGATGACCGATTGACGCCATATGCGCCCTTATCTGATGCGTTCTTCCTGTAAGCAGTTCCACATCAACAAGGCTGTACTTTCCGTTAAAATCAAGCACCTTGTATTTTGTTTTTATTTCCTTAGAATTTCTGACTTCTTTTTTATGAACAGTAACCTTGTTTTTACTCTCATTTTTCGTAATATAACCGTTCAAAGTGTCACATTCTTTGTCGGGTTTTCCGCAGATAAGGCAAAGATAATATTTTTCAAGCTCTCTTGTTTTCATTTTCTGATTGAGAATACGCAGACTCTCGGCATTTTTAGCCGCAATTACAATTCCGCCCGTATTCCTGTCAATTCTGTTTACAAGGGCAGGGGAGAAGGCTTTTTCCTCGTCAGGATTGTATTCGCCTTTGTCATAAAGATAATGCTGAACTCTTGCAACAAGCGAATCAAAATGATAATTTTTGTCGGGATGAACAATAACTCCGGGCTTTTTGTCAATTAAAATAAGGTTGTCGTCCTCATATACAATATCAAATTTTGACGGAGCTTTCAGAAAATCGTAATTTTTTTCCTTTGCAGCTTCAAAGAATTCGTCTTTTATGTAAAATGTCAGTATGTCGCCCTCGTTAAGCATTGCAGAAATCTCGCACTTTTTGCCGTTCAGCTTAATGCATTTTTTACGTATATACTTATACATAAGCGTTTTAGGCATAGTTTTAAAGTGCTTTTGCAAAAACTTGTCAAGGCGCTGGTTGGCGTCGTTTTTCTTAATTTCAAGAGTTCTCATAATTACCTCCGCATATATCTATAATTTTAGAATAAAACAATTAAAATTTCAAGACATATAATCACACAAATAAGTTTTTTGTATACACTGATAAAGGGTGATACGGTGAATTGTCACACACAAAGAGTTAAATCGGCAGTATTCTTCGGCTTAGGCTTACTTGTTGCTACACTGTTGCCGTGCGAATGGGTGCTGATTGTATCAGCCGCGGCACTTGTAATAATAAGCATATCTTGTATACGGAGGTAAGTTTATGAAAGTTGTACTTATTGAAAGACCTAAATTTATATCTGCATTACTCAGAAGACTTTTCAGAATTAAAAAAGAACATCAGTCAATTTGACAATTAGAAATCTGATATGTGAAAATTGACAAAATTATCCGGTGCAAGATGTGCATAGTAACAAAATACTATGCACATCTTATTTTTATGTTGTCTTTTTACTCAAAGGATTATATAATTATGTTATACTGCAATTATTAGTGAAATAATTGCAAAAATTTTAGGAGGTTAATTAACAATGAAAAGCACAAGAAAAGCTATAAGCATTCTTCTGACAGTATTAATGCTTATATCATGTGTTTCCGTATCCTTTACGGTAAACGCTTCAACGGGTACGTTGTGTGACAAGTACGTGACGAATCCTCAGGGAAAAATCGGAGCGAAAAAGACAATTACTATTGACGGCAGTTTCAGTGATTGGTCCTCCGATATGCTCATTGCTCAGGGGGCAGCCTGGGACGTAGCAAACCACTACAAAGGAGGACACGAAAACTGTGTTCTCGATACATACGCACTCTATGCCGCATGGGACACTGATAATCTCTATGTTGCTTGGCAGATGGTAAACACAACCGATACTTGGGCAAGAGAAGGCGACGGTCCTCTTTCTGACGGTGGACGTGTTCTTGATGTTCCGCTTATTCTTGCATTAAGTGTAGACCCCTCAAGTACGTCAATGTCAAACAAAAACACAAACGGCGATCCTATCTGGGGACAGAAAATGGGACTTACCTTCAATCAGCACGTTGACCATCTTTTGTATATGAGCGGTAAGGTTGGCAACGGTACTCCCGGTATGTTCACTGCTGTTGACTCTCAGGGCAATACTAACTATACTAACGGTCTGAAAACTTTCAGTGCTAACGGTATTGAATACAAAATGGCAGAGGGCAATGTATGTGACTCAATCATCGGTCTGAATTATTCGGAAGACCCTTCCGACGTTTATTCAAACGATGCTGACTGGGTAGATTACAAAACCTTTAAAGGCTCAAGCGGTGCTCATAATACAAAATATGACTCATTCTATGAGATTAAAATTCCGCTTTCAACACTTGGAATTAATTCAAGCTATATTGAAAACAACGGTATCGGTGCAATGGTAGTGGCTACAAGAGGTGAGTCAGGTCTTGACTGTATTCCTTTTGATGATACAATGCTTGATAACGCAACAGCCTCTTACGGCAGTGATGCAAGTACATCTCACGAGAAGGACGACGAGGACGTTATCACATCTTCATTTGCAAGAATCGGTAATTTAGGCGGAGGAACTCCCGTTACACAGCCGACAACGGCTAAACCCACTACTCAGCCTACTACTGCTAAACCCACTACTCAGGCTACTACTGCTAAACCCACTACTCAGCCTACTACTGCTAAACCCACCACACAACCTACAACTGCAAAAACAACAACTGCACCCGTATTTGACACACTTACTGTAAATGCAAAATCAAATCTTTTTGCATCTAACTCAGTAAAGGCTGACAACAATGCTAATACTGTTACTGTTACATACAATTTGCAGTCTTCTATGCAGCTTGTAAACGGTCAGTGGTCACTTTCTTACGACAGCTCAAAGTTAAAGCTTGTTTCTTCCTCAAGCAGTATAATGCCTAACATTTCGGACGGCTTGGTAAATTGTAAAGACGGAATTATCATGGGTAACTTTACAAATGTAACAGATCTTTACAATTTTACTTCTTCAAAGCCTTTAGTTCAGGCAACCTTTGAAATTATAGGCAGCGGTTCTACAGACGTTAATCTCAATGTTCAGGAGCTTTCTGTAGGATACAAAGCTAACAACTCATTTGTTTATAAAAACGCTGTTGTCAACAGTGTAAAGCAGGATCTTTCCGGTGTTTCCGGTTTTGAATCTTTGTCAATGTCAGGTTCAGCTTCGGCTGTTACCGATGTTCAGCCTACAACGGTTATTCCTACACAGGCAACAACTGCTAAACCTACTCAGGCCCCAACACAGCCTACTACTGCTAAACCTACACAGGCACCTACAACAGCTTCTTCACTTAAAGTGAACGCTACTTCAAACTTCTTCCCGGCAGTTACAAAGACATATTCCGAAAGTGAAAAGAAGGTAACTGTTTCGTATAAGCTCTCATCTTCTATGGATCTTGTTAATTCCGAATGGACATTGAAATACGATACTTCAAAGCTTGCCTTTAATTCATCAAATTACAGACAGCTGATGCCCAATGTTTCTTCTCCTGTAATCAATGAAAATACAAAGGGCAGGATTGTAGGTAATTTCTCAACGATTTCTTTTGCAGATTTTACAAATGAGTCTGATTTTGTTACAATCACATTTGACGTAATCGGCACAGGTACTGCTGATGTTGATTTGTTTGTAAACATTCTCGGTATTGCATATGACGGTGCTGATAATTCTCCTGTTATCGCTTATTTAGTGGATTTCGGTGAAATTAAAAACGTTACTTCAAAGCCGGGCTTTGAAAATGAGAAATATACTGTTAAAACAGTACTCGGTCCTCAGACGACTCCGACAACTGTTCCTACCACAGTTCCCGTTACAACAAAGCCTACAGAACCAACAACAAAACCCACTCAGCCTACTACTAAACCTACCGAACCGACAACTGTACCTGTTACTGTACCTACAACCAAGCCCACTCAGCCTACAACAAGTCCTGTAACAGATACATTAAAAGTTAATGCAACTTCTAATATTCTTTCACCTGTTTCACAGGAATACAACAAGGACACTTCTACAGTGACAGTTTCCTATAAGCTTAAGTCATCTATGGAGCTTGTAAATTCTCAGTGGACTCTTACATATGACAACACAAAGCTTTCATATGACCCGCAGAAAAACAAGGGCGGTGTAATGCCTAATGTTAAAAATGCAGTAATTAACACTAGTTTATCAAATAAGATTAAAGGTGATTTCTCAAGCCTTGCTCTGTATGATTTTACTACAGAAAAAGACTTTGTAACCGTAACCTTTGATATTATCGGAAAAGGAGAAACAACGGTTGACCTTGATGTTGAAATACTCGGTGTTGCTTATATAGATTCTAATGACAATGTTATTACTGCTTATCCTGTTGACTACAGCAAATTCTTTGATGTAACTTCAACTCCCGGATTTGAAAATATGAAGCTTTCAGGCAGAATTACGCTTAATGAGCCTACTGAAACTATCCTTTACGGTGATGTTAATAACGATGGTTTTATTAATGTTACAGACGCAACTCTTGTTCAGAAATATGCGGCTGATTTAATCAAGCTGTCTGATGATGAACTCAAAAGAGCTGACGTAAACTTTGACGGTGTAGTTAATGTTCACGATTCAACACTTATCCGTAAATTTGCAGCTAACATTATTTCTTCGTTCAAATAAAATACATAGTTTTTATGAGCCGACAATATGTCGGCTCATTTTTTGCGTCAAATTTTCATATGCGGTATATTTTGATTAATGCTCTAATATATTTATTATATAAAATCAAAAGGAGAGATAAATATGGAGTTTAATCAGGAGAACCGAACGTTTAGCACCCCTGTTACGGTGCTTGATACGGTTGCCGAACAGCTCGCAGACGTTGACCTTACTCTGCCCGATTATTGTCCGGATATTGAAAAAATTCTTAAGTGCACCTTAACACCAAAAATCCAGTCAAAAAGCCTTTCGGGAGGTCAGCTCCAGATTGACGGTACCTGTGTTGTCAACGTAATGTATGTTGAGAGCATAAAAAAGACAATTAGATGCTGTGAGCAGAGCGTAAATTTTTCGCAGAGTTTTTCTGTCAAGGAAACGCCCGATAACCCCGTAATTATTACAAAAACAAAATCAGAATACATAAACTGCCGTGCTTTAAGCCCAAGACGACTTGTTATGCACGGGGCTTTTTCGCTGTACGCAAAAGTGAAGTCAAGTTCAAAGACAAGTATTTATTCGTCTGACGATTCGGGTATTGAATCGTTAAAGAAAAAGGTAAGCTGCACCGATTTAAAATCACTTTGTCAGGAACAGTTTAATGTTTGTGAAGAGGTTTCGGTTGCAGATAAGCCTGCAATTGAATCAATAGTGCGCTCCGCAATTGATGTAAGTCTGACCGATGCTAAGGCGGTAACGGGTAAGCTGATGATTAACGGCGAAATCAATCTTAAGCTTCTTTACATTACAGATGTCGAATCGGGTGAGATAGGAAAGATAGATTATCTTCTGCCGTTCAATCAGATTATTGACTGTGAAGGCATAGACGAAAAGACAATCAATAATGTTGAGTGTGACATTATGTCATATGATATAAGACTTAAAAATGATATGCTTTCCGAAAAGCCGTCAATTGTTGTTGACATAATGCTCTGTGTTACAGAAGAGGGCTACTTAATTGACAATGAGGAGATAGTAGTTGATTCATATTCGGTATTCTGTGCTTCCAAGCCTGAGTTCGAACAGCTTTCTATTTCAAACGAGGTTGTACCTTTGAGTGAAACGCAGATGGAGAAAATCTCCGTAAAGGTTGACAACGGAAAAATCACAAAGGTACTCGATATCTTCAACGACGGCGTTTCCTGTGAACAGTTAAATTCTGATAACGGACTAAAAGCAGGCGGAAAAATTAATATCTGTATTCTTGCGCTCAATGAAGATAGTATTCCGACAATAATTGAACGCACCTGCGATTACGAGCATACTTTCAATACCGCTTCCGATTTCAACACTTTGCGAAACATTCATCCGCACACATCAAGCATAAGCTATCGACTTGCAGATGACAATACAATTGAAGTCAGATGTGAATTAAAGCTTTGCGCCTGTGCTGAAAAGACTGAGCGTTTAAGAGCAGTATGCGGTATGGAATTGTTTGAAGATAAGCCGATTGTTGCCGATAACTGTGCATTGACGTTGTATTTTGCAAAGCAGGGAGAAAGCCTGTGGAATATAGCAAAGAGTCACAACACAAGGCTTGATTTACTGCTTTCGGAAAATTCTGCGGAAAATATTACGCTTGACAGCTCGCAAATGCTGTTGATTCCGAAAATATAGGAGGAAAACAATGGAAGAGAGAAACGTATATCAGGATATTTCCAGACGTACCGACGGAGACGTATACATCGGCGTTGTCGGCCCTGTAAGAACAGGTAAATCAACATTTATCAAGCGTTTTATGGACTCACTTGTTCTTCCGAATATCAAAGATGAAAACATCTACAGAAGGACGGTTGATGAGCTTCCGCAGTCCTCGGCAGGCAGAACAATAATGACAACCGAGCCGAAGTTCATTCCCGAAGAATCGGTTGAAATTAACCTCGGAAACAATACAACCTTCAAAGTCAGAATGATTGACTGCGTAGGTTATATTGTCAACAGCGCACTCGGTTACAGCGAAGAGGATATGCCGAGAATGGTAAAAACGCCGTGGTCTGATAAAGAAATACCGTTTGATGATGCGGCTGAAATCGGTACAAAAAAGGTAATCACCGACCATTCAACAATCGGACTGGTAATAACAACCGACGGCTCATTCAGTGAAATTCCGAGAGAAGATTATATCGAGAGTGAACAGCGTGTTATTAATGAGCTCAGAGAAATCAATAAACCTTTTATTGTCCTTTTAAACTCAACTGAGCCGGAGGCTGAGCATACAATCGCACTTGCGGCTGAAATATCAAAGCAGTACGAAGTTCCCGTATTACCCGTCAGCTGTATGGAGCTAAGCGAGAACGAAATAAAAAGGATACTTGCACAGCTTTTATTTGAATTCCCGATTCGTGAAATCAAGGTAGACATTCCAAAGTGGGTTGTTAAGCTTGAAAAAGAGCATTGGCTGAAATCAGTAATTTTCAATTCAATCAAAGAATCTTCCAAAAAAATTGAAAAAATACGTGAAGTTCAGCAGACGATTCACGAGCTTTCAGAGTGCGAATACATCAATGATGCACGCCTTACAAACCTCGACCTCGGCAGAGGAATAGCAACAATATCTGTAGGAATCGACACCTCTTTGTTCTATAAGGTGCTTTCGGAAGAAACCGAAATCGAAATCAAAGACGAATGCGAGCTGCTTGAGTGTATTAATAACCTTTCAAGAAAGCAGAAAGAGTTTGACAAGATTGCTCAGGCATACGAGCAGGTTAAGGAAACAGGCTACGGAATCGTAATGCCGACAATCGACGAGCTTTCACTTGAAGAACCGCAGATAATCAAGCAAAGCGGTAAGTACGGAATCAGGCTGAAAGCAAGCGCACCGTCAATTCATATGATGAGGGTTGAAACCAAAACCGAGGTAACGCCGATAGTCGGCTCGGAACAGCAGTCTGAGGAGCTTGTTTCATATCTGCTCAAGGAATTTGAAGAAAATCCCGAAAAGATATGGGAAAGCAATATTTTCGGCAAGTCAGTACACGAGCTTGTCAACGAGGGCTTGCACAATAAGCTTGCCAGAATGCCGTCAGACGCCCGCAGGAGAATAGGGGAAACGATTGAAAAAATCATCAATGATGGCTGTAACGGACTTATCTGCATAATTCTTTAACAAAAAAGTGCTGCTGCAAATTAACTGCAACAGCACTTTTTTACTTAGTTGAAAATTGCTCCGAAACGGTCGGGTGAAGAAGGTTTGATAATATCACCTGTCTGCACGAATTGCGTGTCGAGGCACTCGACTTAGATTTAATTATAAAATATCAATATGCTCGCCGTTAAGAGCCTTGTTCATACTTCTTACGGCGCAGAATTTACCGCACATTGAGCAGGTGTCGTCGTGCTCGGGCTTTCTGTCGTCACGGATTTTCTTGGCTGTTTCGGGGTCAATTGCACATTCCCATTGTGCTTCCCAGTCAAGCTTTCTTCTTGCGTCAGCCATCTTATCATCAATCTCTCTTGCTCCTCGTACGCCCTTTGCAATGTCTGCGGCGTGAGCGGCAATTTTTGATGCGATAATTCCCTGTTTAACGTCCTCAACATTCGGCAAAGCAAGATGCTCGGCAGGAGTTACGTAGCAGAGGAAAGCTGCACCAGAAGCCGCCGCAATTGCCCCTCCGATAGCAGAAGTAATATGGTCGTAACCGGGAGCAATGTCAGTAACAAGCGGTCCGAGAACATAGAACGGAGCACCGTTGCAGATTGTATTCTGAATTTTCATATTTGCCGCAATCTGGTCCATAGGCATATGTCCGGGACCTTCAACCATAACCTGAACGTCCTTTGCCCAGGCACGCTTTGTAAGCTCACCGAGCCTTACAAGCTCCTCAATCTGGCAAACGTCGCTTGCGTCAGCAAGACAACCCGGACGGCAAGCATCGCCGAGTGAGATTGTAACGTCATATTCACGGCAGATGTCGAGAATTTCATCATAATATTCATAGAACGGATTTTCGTTGCCAGTCATACACATCCACGCAAAAACAAGCGAGCCGCCACGTGAAACAATGTTCATTTTTCTTTTGTGCTTTTTAATCTGCTCAATCGTCTTGCGTGTAATTCCGCAGTGGAGCGTTACAAAGTCAACTCCGTCCTGAGCGTGAAGTCTTACAACGTCAATAAAGTCCTGTGCCGTGAGCGTGTCAAGATCACGCTGATAGTGAATGACAGAATCGTAAACAGGCACTGTACCAATCATTGCGGGACATTCGCTTGTAAGCTTTCTTCTGAAAGGAATTGTGTCGCCGTGCGAAGATAAGTCCATAATTGCGTGAGCGCCCATATTAACTGCTTCCATAACCTTCTGCATTTCAATATTATAGTCCTTGCAGTCACGTGAAACACCGAGATTTACATTGATTTTTGTGCTCAGCATTGAGCCGACGCCCTGTGGGTCAATGCAGGTGTGAAGCTTATTTGCGCAGATTACAACCTTTCCCTGTGCAACAAGCGGCATAAGCTCCTCAACCGTCATTCGCTCTTTTGTTGCAACGGATTCAAGTTCCTTTGTAACAATTCCTTTTTTTGCAGCTTCCATTTGTGTAGCATATTCTCTCATTTTTATCAGACCTTTCCTTATATTATTTTATAGTTGTGGGCAAGAGGACCGCTTCCTTTTCCAAGGTCAAGTCCTGCACCTATTGCACCTGTAAGATATTCCTTTGCAAGCCTTACAGAATCTTCAACGCTTTTTCCAAGGGCAATATAGCTTGCAATAGCACTTGACAGTGTACAGCCCGTTCCGTGTGTATTTGGATTATCAATTTTTACGCTTTCATACCATACTATTTTTCTGTTATGGAATAAAACGTCGTTTGAATCTTCAACGCTGTGACCGCCCTTACAGAGAACGGAACAGCCGTATTTTACGCTGATTTTTTTGCATACAGTTTCCATATCAGCTCTTGTTTTAATTTCCATTTCACCGAGAATTTCTGCCTCGGGAATGTTTGGAGTAATAATGTCGGCAATAGGGAAGAGTAATTCTTTCAGGGAATTAACAGCATCTTCCTTAATAAGTCTTGATCCGCTTGTCGAAACCATAACGGGGTCAACAACAATGTTTTTTGCCTTGTATTTTTTTAAGGTATCGGCAATTACTGCAATCAGCTTTGAATCCGACAGCATACCTGTTTTAACAGCAGCGGGAAAAATATCGGTGAATATGCAGTCAAGCTGTTTTTGCAGAAATTCGGGATTTACTTCAAAAATATCTGCGACTCCCATAGTGTTTTGAGCAGTAAGAGCAGTAATTGCGCTCATTCCATAAACGCCAAGACAGCACATAGTTTTTAAATCTGCCTGAATTCCGGCACCACCGCTTGAATCACTTCCGGCAATCGTAAGTACAGTTTTCATTTTGAGGTTATTTTTCATTTACAATCTCCTCAATTTTATTTCTTAATTCTAATGAAGAATTATAAATATCTTTTTCTGCAAAAATTCCGCTTACAACAGCAACACCTGAAATACCTGTTCCTTTAAGCTCAGAAACATTTTCCTTTGTAATTCCGCCTATTGCGGTAACAGGAATTGTAATACTATCGCAAATTTCAGTCAGCGTTTCAAAGCTCATTTTAACAGCGTCGCTTTTTGTGCTTGTGCCGAAAACTGCGCCGCTTCCGATGTAATCAGCACCGTCCTTTTCAGCTTTAACAGCCTGTTCTTTAGTCCTTGCAGTTGCACCGATTATTTTGCTGTTACCAAGAGTCTCTCTTGCTTCTGCAATACTCGTATCCCCCTGACCGAGGTGCACACCCTCTGCATTAACTGCCTTTGCAACCTCAACATTGTCGTTGATAATAAGCGGAACATTGTATTTTTGGCAAAGTGAGTGTATTTTTTCAGCTTCTTTACAAAAAGCATCAAAATCAAGATTTTTTTCACGCAGTTGAACAAGAGTTACACCACCTTTTAAAGCAAGCTCAACATCTTCTTCAAGAGTTCTGCCGTTAAGCCAATGCCTGTCAGTGACAGCATATAGCAAATATTTATTTCTGTCGGTTTTCATAGAATAACTATCCTTTATTTTTTGTACAAGCTCCTGCGGATTATTGCTTTTCATAAGTGCAGACATAACGCAGACACCCGAAAAATTATCGCAATTCACATTGCATAATTCTGTAACAGAATTATTATCAATACCTCCGATTGCAAAAACAGGTATTTTAACAGCCTTGCAAACTTCTTTTAAAAATTGAGTTCCACGTGGCGCAAGTCCTTTTTTGCAGTCAGTTGCAAAAATATGTCCTGCAATTATGTAATCAGCTCCCGACTTTTCAGCAAGAACAGCGTCCTCAACAGTATGAACGGAAGTACCTATGCTTTCAAAATCATTGTGAATATTATTCAATGAAATAAACTTTGAAAAAGGAAGTTGAATATTTTTGATTCCGAGCCTTTTTGCAACATCAATAAAGTTGTGAATAATCAGCTTTTTAATATATTTATCACAGATTTCTTTAACTTTTTTTGCAATCAGGAAGTATTCATCTTCCGATAAATCCTTTTCACGCAGAATAATTGCTTCAGCTTCACTTTTTGCAATCATCTCAATTGACTGCAAGAAATCATTGCTGTGTTGTCTTGCACTTACGCATATAACCTTAAACATAAATATAATCACTCATTACAGGCTGCATACCGTTTTTGCAAAGTGCGTCGTACACTTCCTTAACATTTCTTCCGTCGGAAATTTCAAACTGTTCGTCGCCCTTTTTCTCGCCGTCGCTGTGACCGCCGATTCCGACGTCAACACCTGCCGAAATTTTTGTAGCAGCAATCTGAACAATGTTATCACGAAAACGCTGACATTCACGTGTTGAAATCGTTATGCTTGCAAACGGCATAAACAATCTGTATGCACAAATAACCTGCAAAAGCTGAGGTTCGTGAACGTCTTTAGGATTGATTTTGTCATTGTTTATTATCGGTCTTAATCTCGGACACGAAAAAGCAATCTCAGCGTGGGGATATTTGCGCTGGATAAGATATGCGTGAATACCTGTTGCAAAAGCGTCTTTTCTAAAATCCGAAAGTCCCAGAAGTGCCGCAAATCCGACGCCCCTCATTCCGCCCATAAGTGCACGTTCCTGTGTTTCAAGGCGATAGGGGAAAACTCGCTTGTGACCGGCAAGGTGCAAAGTTTCGTATTTGTCCGAATTGTATGTTTCCTGAAAAACGGTGACGTAATCTGCACCGCATTTCTGAACATAGCTGTACTCGTCGCTGTTCATCGGATAAACCTCAAGTCCGACAACCTTGAAATACTTTCTTGCAATTTTACACGCTTCGCCTATGTATTCAACATCGCTCATCTTCTTGCTTTCACCTGTCAGCAAAAGGACTTCCTGCAAGCCTGTTTTTGCAATTGCCTGCATTTCCTTTTCAATTTCTTCGTAATTGAGCTTTGCACGGTGAATTTTGTTGTGGCAGTTAAAGCCGCAGTAAATGCAGTAGTTTTCGCAGTAGTTTGAAATATAAAGCGGAGTGAACATATTTATTGAATTTCCGAAGTGCTTTCTTGTTTCTGCCTGTGCCTGCTGAGCGATTTCTTCTAAAAACTGCAGAGCGGCAGGGGAAAGCAGAGCCTTGAAATCTTCAATCGTTTTAGTATCGTGCTCAAGCGCCTGCAAAACATCATTTTCTGTATACTTATCAGGCTCATAAGCATTCATAGCTTCGATAACCTTGTCTTTTATGTCTGAGTCAATCTGCTCCATATCGGGCAGATATTCCATATGATTTGTCCTGTTTTCCATTTTACTGCCTCAATTCTCAAGAAATCCCGTAAGTGGGGAAGAAGCAGACGCACCTTTTTCAATAACTCTGCCGAGTCCCGAAAGATAAGCCTGTCTGCCTGCTTCAATTGCCTTTTTGAATGCTTCAGCCATTTGCGGAATATCTCCTGCTGTTGCAATTGCCGTGTTAGCCATAACAGCCGCTGCACCCATCTCCATAGCCTCGCAAGCCTGTGACGGTCTGCCTATTCCTGCGTCAACAATAATCGGCAAATCAATTTCATCAATCAGAATTTTAATAAATTCCTTTGTGCAGATACCCTTGTTAGAGCCGATTGGCGCACCGAGCGGCATAATTGAAGCCGCTCCTGCATCACGCAGACTTCTTGCAACATTCAAATCGGGGTACATATACGGCATAACTACAAAGCCCTCTTTTGCAAGAATTTCTGTAGCCTTGATTGTTTCGTAGTTATCGGGCAAAAGGTATTTAGAATCCTTTATAACTTCAATTTTAATAAAGTCACCGCATCCGACTTCTCTTGCAAGTCTTGCTATTCTGACAGCCTCGTCAGCATTTCTTGCACCCGATGTGTTCGGTAAAAGCGTGACATTTTCGGGAATATAGTCAAGAATATTTGCAACATTTCCCGTTGCGGCACGTCTGAGTGCAAGCGTGATAATTTCTGCACCTGCATTCTCAACAGCCGCTTTGATAAGGTCAAGAGAATATTTGCCCGAGCCTAAAATAAAGCGTGAGCTGAACTCGTGACCTCCGATAATCAGTTTGTCATTTTCCATTTCTTTACTTCCTTTATACATCATATTTTCCGAGAATTATCCTCAGTATTGCGTTTGCCTGATGAGCGGCGCATATAGTAACTCTCGGTGACATCAGACCGTTGCCCTTAACTGCACCGCTTGTTTCATCTCCGCAGAGGTAAAAACGGTCTGTAATTTTTCTTGTGATAATCGTGTTTGATTTTTCGGTGCCGGCCATACCCGATGCGGAAACAATGTATACATCTTTTCTGCTTTCGAGAATACGGTTTACAAGCATAGCCTTGCAGTCAGGATTATCAAACGCCTCGCAGACTATATTGTCGTCTTTAAAAAGCGTATCAATGTTTTTATCAGTCACCTTAACGCAGTCTGTAATTACGTTAATGTACGGATTAATTCTGCTTATCTCGTCTTTTATAGCATCGGTTTTGTACATTCCGAGGTGGCATATAAAATATTGCTGACGGTTTAAGTTGCTCAAATCCACTTCGTCAAAATCAATCAGATGAAGTGTACCGACTCCTGCTCTTGCAAGCATAAGTGCAATGTTTGAGCCTAATCCGCCAAGTCCTGCAACGGCAACACGAGCGTTTTTCAGCTTTTCAAAAACTTCTTTAGTGTGCCTCATTGAAAGCACATTATCAATTTCACTTTTGTCGGGAATTATAGTATTCATAATCAGCCTCCTCCGACAAAATTTACAATTTCAACAACGTCGCCGTCTTTTAAAACGGTATTACTGTACTGCGCCTTTGGCAGTATTTCGCCGTTTAATTCAACAGCAATTCTCTGCGGATTAATTCCGTTTTCTTCAAGATAAGCAGACAGTAAAATCTCAGCTTTTTCGATTTTTTCACCGTTAATGCAAATCAATTTTATCCCTCCTTACAAAAGTCGAGCGCCCCGACACGCAGTTCTCAATAAAACAAAAACGAAGTATGCCAAAAGACACACTTCGTAAAATTACAGTTTAAGTCCCTACGCTGGCATTATCCAAATCAGGTATTACGGTCGAAATGTCAATTCATTTCCTCTCAGCCCTCTTGAGCTCCCGCCTTTATTAATTTATTTATAGTA
>DXYG01000041.1 GCA_019415925.1 Clostridiales bacterium | reverse complement strand
TATATCATTCATTTATTTTATTCTGTAGGGGCGACCCTGCGTGGTCGCCCGAAACATTACCTATATATCAATTTAAAATTCGGGCAACCGTTTTATCCAAACAATCCGATTTTTCCACTCGATTTGCCCGTCGAGGCACTCGACTAAATTATCGTTTATCTCACAAACTAAATAAATAATTTTGCACTGTCAAATATCGTTCTGTCAGTTAGCGCCTGAATCCCACTTGTAGCCGAGTCCCCATACCGTAATGATGTGCTTAGGGTTAGAAGGCTCGTCTTCGACCTTCATTCTTAAACGTCTGATATTAACGTCAACGATTTTATCCTCGCCGACATAAGCGTTGCCCCAGACGTGGTTGAGAATGTCGTTTCTGTCAAGCGCAACGCCGGGATTTGAGAAGAAGTATTCCATAATCTGAAATTCAACCTGTGTAAGCTCAATCATTTTTCCGTTTTTGAGCAATGCACGGTTGCGCAGATTCAGCGTAAACTCACCCGACTTCAATTCCTCTTTAAAATTATTCTCGGAGTGCGACTGGGCAAGAGCCACACGTCTGTAGAGTGAATCAACTCTTGCGAGAAGTTCGCTGGGTGAAAACGGCTTTGTAACGTAGTCGTCGGCACCGAGCATAAGTCCCGTTACCTTATCCATTTCCTGCGTTTTTGCAGAAAGCATAATAATTCCGATTCCGCCGTTGCGGTTTCTCAGCTCCTTACATACCTGAAAGCCGTCGATTCCCGGCATCATAACATCAAGAATTGCAACGTCAAAATCGCCGTCGTTTTCGTCGTACTTCTGCAAAGCCATTTCTCCGCAGTCAGCTTCAACAACGTCGTAGCCTGCACGTGTAAGATTGATGACAACAAAGTCACGGATTGCTGACTCATCCTCGCAAACAAGTATTTTCTTCATAACAAAACCTCCAATTTTCAACCAATCAGACAGATGTTTCGGTAAGAATAGCAAACGATTTTTTAATTTCGTCGTCTGTCATTGCAAACTGACTGTCCGTATCTGAATTTATAAACGCATATGCGTATCTGTTATCCTTATATATAAGGGTATAGTCGTCGTTATCCCTGCCCTTTTCCCATTCGGCGGTATCAAACACCTTTATCTCAAAAAGCCTGTCGCCGAGAGCGGATTTTTTCCACTCGTAAAAAACAGTTGTGTTATCTTTTGTTGAATTAATCGCCGTCACCGAATCTGCAAGCCAGTTATCGGGAATTTTAACGGTAAAGCCGAAGTTATAGTTTGCAACCATACTGCACTTTGGCAAAAAAGATTCGTCCTGGGCAGAAAATGAATTCCACGTTATTTTGTCTGCAACCGTTTCGGCAGGTTCCTTTTCGGAATGGGGCAGTTTCTGTACCGCAGGAAAATCCACAGACATATCGTTGTCTATATCGGTGCAGATTACATTGCAGTTGCGCTGGGTAAAATTCTTCGTTTTTTCCTTATAAAGCGGATTTCTGAGCAGTGAAAGCTCCTTGCTGTAATAGATTATCTGCGTGTTGATTTCGCCCGTTGCAAACTCACCGTCAATAAAAATTCCCAGCGTTTCACTGCCAATATCAGAGGTCACAACATTTCTGAATTTAATAATATTCGGGTCCATTGCAACTACAGCCTTTGAATAAAGCGACTTTTTATTATCGTCATATTGAAGCATTGTAGCGCTTGACTCATTCTCCGAGGTGTAAAGCGAAAGCGTCATTACCTCGTCTTTTTCATCGGATATAAAATCTCCGCAGTAAAATGCGGAATACTTCTGACCTGCCTTGATTTCTTCGGTCTTTCCGTCGGAATACGAATAGCAGGACAAAAGATTTATATTCTGTGTGTAGGTTGAATATCCCACAAGAATTTCAAGCGTGTCACTGCCCGAAACGTCGGCAAAATCAACGCAGTCAATATCGGTTGTATCTGTTATGTTGTCGGACGAAAGCTTCCATTCGTTCTCGTCAGAGTACATAACAAGCATATGTATTCTTGCAACGTCCTCGCTGTCACGGTAAAAAGCAACAGCCTCGTCTGTTCCGTCACCGTCAAGGTCAGACATAATAATCGCACTGCGGTAGCTTCCGCTTTTGGGGTATTTCAGGGTGTAGCCGTTTTTTGCCGTATCTGAAATAAGCTGTTCGATTTCAGCTTCATCGCCCATTGTTTTCGGAGGCCGCAAAAGGCTGTCGGAGCCTATGTCTGTAATATTGCATCCGCCTGAAAAAACGGTGATTAATGCGGCAATCAAAAAAGCTGAAAGTACATTTTTAATTTTCAAACGACAGCCTCCTTTCTCAATGGACAATTTACAATTAAAAATTAACAATTAAGGGTCGGTCGAGAGCCTCGACACGCAAATTTCCGAATCTATAATAGTGCGTGTTGTTGAGAGAAGTTTGTTTGCTGAACCGATATTGATATATCGGTAACGTTTCGGGACGTCAGGGAAATTCCCCTATTAGGGGAAATGTCGCAAAGCGACAAAAGGGTTGCCGTTTTCGCAGAAAAGCCGTCCCCTACAGCAATATAAGATACGTTCATAAACTCTTAACGCTGTATTACAGTTTACTGAGAATTGTTATTTGTTAATTGTTAATTGAAATTTGTTTTCTGCTTTGCAATCAGGTATTTAATCTTTATTCCCTCTGCCGAGAACATTTTTTCGTGCTCGGTTTCAATATTATCCTTCACGTCGCTGTTGTGCAAATCACGTGTGAGATAGGTTATCTCATATCCGCTCTGCTCAAAATACTCAAGACTTTCGTCAAAAAGCTCGTCATCGTCGGTTTTGAAACGGATTTCAGCGTCCTTTTTCAGAAACTTTTTGTACATTTCAAGCTTTTTGTAATATGTAAGCCTGCGTTTTTTATGCTTGGGGCGTGGCCAGGGATTGCAGAAATTAATGTAAAGCCTTTCTATCTTATCATCAGCGGTGATGATTTTGTCAAGCTGTTCTACGTTGTAATTTACAAGCAGAAGATTCGTAATATCGTCCTGCGTTTTGCCGTTTTCCTCAAACAGCTTTACGATTGTACGCCTGCCTACGCCGAGCATATCAATTTTTATGTCAAGAGCAATTATGTTCTTGTCGGGATTTTCAAGCGCAAGTCTGCCTGCAAATCCGCCCTTGCCGCAGCCAATTTCAAGGTAGAGCGGCTGTTCCTTTTTAAAAGCCTTTTTCCACTGTCCCGTATGCTCCTCGGGATTTTTTACAAAAAAGTCGCAGACGGCAAGCTCAGGCTCTGCCCATTTCTTTTTTCTGATTCTCATATTTCCTCATTCGCACCCGAAAAAGGCGCACCACTACATATTGTTATTCATCGTATTATTATATCAAAAAGTTACAAATTATGCAATAAATATTTTATGTTATATGAATATTCGGTTAAATAAATTTAATATTATCCGAATATGCTTTCGATTTTGTAAAAATAACGTCTGAAAATTTGTCCGAAAGTTTATTAATCAGCGGTAAAATTACAATATCTTCACTTTTGAAGTGCCCTGCGTCAACAATGTTTATACCAAGTTCGTTTGCGGCGTTGATTTCGTGGTGCTTTATCTCGCCCGTTACAAGCACGTCTGCACCGATTTGTGCCGCAGCAAAAATTTCATAGCCGCCTGCACCCGAAGAAACGGCTATCTTCTTAACGTTTTTCTTAACGTCAGTATAGCGCAGTCCGTAGCAATTAAGTGATAATTTTACATTTTTGGCAAAGGCTTTCATCTCGGTTTCCTCTTCAAGCTCGCCGAAAAACAGGCATTCTCCCTTGTCGCTTTTTACGGCATTTTTTACACCGACTGCATTCGCAAGACATAGATTTACTCCGAAATCCTCGCTTAAATCGAGATTTGTGTGCATACAGAGTGCAGAAATTCCGCACTTTGCTAGAAGATAAGGCGCACTTGTTGTATCAAGCCTTTTTATCGGATTAAAAACAACGGGGTGATGGCTTATAATCAGCTCACAGCCGAGCTTTTGCGCTTCGCTTACAACTTCACCCGTAATATCGAGCGACACCAGTGCTTTTGTCACCTCTGTGTTTTTGTTGCCCACAAGAAGTCCGACGTTGTCAAAATCCATTGCGCTGTCGGTCGGTGCAAAGCCTTCAAAAAAATCAAGAATTTCATTAATCGTTGTCATAAATTTTCTCCCGTATCCTGTCTGCAAGCACAGCAAAGCGCACATCTCCGACAGCTTGTTTTGAAAGTCTGTTTAAATGACCTTCAACAAAGCGAAGATGCGTTTCGTTAGTTTTCGGCGAAAGCTTTCCGAGATAGCAGTAAAGCTCGTCGGCAATGTGATTTTCGCCGCTGTATTTTACAAGCAGTACCGTGTAGCATTTTCCAGATGCAACACAGCAATCCTGCCTGAGTATTTTAAAGCCGTTTTCGCACAGCCACGCAATGAGGACTTCGCTCCTTGTCATAGGCTGTAAAATAAAGTGCTTTGTGTTGTCGGTTGCAAATGAGCACTCCGAGAGGATTTTTGCAATCAGCTCGCCGCCCATTCCCGCAATGACAATATCGTCGGCTTCATCGGGCTTAATTTCCTTGAGTCCGTCGCTTAAACGTGTTTCAATTCTGCCGCTCATTCCTGACTCAATAATCGTGCTCTGTCCACGCTTTAACGGCTCGGAATTTATGTCGGCGGCAACTGCGCTTGGGCATCTGCCAATACGGCACAGCCACACGGGTAAATACGCATGGTCTGTGCCGATGTCAGCAAGCTTTGCACCTTTTCGGACAAAGTCTGCGCAGAGCTTTAAACGGTTATCAAGCTGTGATGATGAATTACTCATTCGCCGACAGCTTCGTTGAGAGAGTCAACCAGAGCGTCAACGTCTGCACCGTGTACCATACAAGCCTCTTCAATTGTTTCGCCTCTTGATGCAGGACAGCCAAGGCAGTGCATACCGATGCTAAAGAAAAGCTCTGCTGTTTCGGGGTGCTTGTCAAGTACGTCACCGATGATTGAATTTTTAGTTATAGCCATAATTTTTACCTCCGAGGTTTTATTTAAAATCCTTGCAGAAAACTGCAAGTTTATTATACCATATTAAAACAGTATTTAAAAGGAATTTTTTATTTGATTTTGTTTTTATCATTATCACGTTGCCGACCAGTATTTTCTGTCAAGACTTCTGTACTGAACGGCTTCGAGGACGTGCTCAGAGCGGATTACCTCCGACTGCTCCAAATCCGCAATCGTACGTGCAACCTTTAATACTCTGTCATAAGCTCTTGCGGTAAGTCCAAGACTTTCGAATGCTTCTTTCAGCGTTTTTTCAGCCGCCTTGTCGATTATGCAGGCTTTTTCAAACTGCTCAGCGTTGATTTTTGCGTTACACAGCGTTGAACTGCCATCAAAGCGTTCACGCTGGATTTTTCTTGCGGCGTCAACACGCTTTTTGATTTCAGCCGAGCTTTCGGTTATTTCAGAGCTTCTCAGCTCTTCAAACTTAACAGGCGGCACTTCAACGTGAATGTCAAAACGATCAAGCAACGGTCCCGAAATTCTGCTCAAGTAACGCTTGATTTTTACGTCCGAGCAGGTACAGCGGTTTGTACCGTCGCCGTAATAGCCGCACGGACAGGGATTCATAGCCGCAACGACCATAATTGAGCAGGGGTATGTACAGTTCTGTCCCGAGCGTGAAATAGTAATCTGCGAATCCTCAATCGGCTGTCTTAATACCTCAAGAACGTTGCGTGAAAACTCAGGCAGCTCGTCAAGGAAAAGCACGCCGTTGTGTGCAAGTGAAACTTCTCCCGGCTTTATCGTGCCTGTTCCGCCTCCGCCGAGTCCGACAGCCGTTACCGTATGGTGAGGCGAGCGGAAAGGCCGTGTTTCAACAAGTCCGTCAATATGCAATGTGCCGGCGATTGAGTGGATTTTTGTAGTTTCAATCATCTCGTCAAACGTCATATCGGGCAGAATTGACGGCAGACGTTTGGCAAGCATACTTTTGCCCGAACCCGGAGGACCGATTAACAGGATATTGTGACCTCCTGCGGCGGCAATTTCAAGCGCGCGCTTTGCTTCAAACTGCCCCTTTACCTGCGAAAAGTCGGGAATAAATCCGTCCGACTGCTCATAATTATTTGTTCTCGGCGTTGCAGGCTCCATACTTTCCTGACCGTTGAGAATGTTTTTTAGCTGTACTATTTCCCTGACGGGATAAACCTCGATTCCGTCAACAACCGATGCTTCGCTGACGTTTCCGGCAGGAACAAAAATCTTCTTAATTCCGCACTCTCTTGCCTTAATAACCATCGGCAAAACACCGTTAATGCTCCTCGTTTCACCGCTGAGCGAAAGCTCGCCGATAAAGGCACAATCGGAAATATCGGTAACAATCTGCCCTGTCAGCTTTAAAAGCGCAACACAAATAGGCAAATCATAAATCGGACCTTCTTTTTTTATATCGGCAGGAGCAAGATTTAGAATAATATGTGACGAGGGCAATTTAAAGCCGCAGTTTTTGAGCGCACTTTTAACTCTGTCACGGCTTTCACGCACTGCAGCATCGGGCAGTCCGACCATATCAAAACCGGGCAAACCGCTTTGCATTGAGGCTTCAATTTCAACCCTGTAGCCGTCCATTCCGTTTATTCCGAAACTGTTACACCGTACAACCATAAACTGCCAAGCTCCTTTTTCTTGAATCTCTAAAAAATTATATCATTTTACGTAATATTTTACAAGTGCAGCGGCATTGTTTTTTCGACAAAATCTTATCTATTTTGCATAAATTTTATTATCTTTATAATGCAATTTTACAGAAAATACAAAACTCCCGTTGACATTCTGCCCTTTTTGTACTATATTATTACTTGAATAGATTGTATTGTCAGAGGTGAGAAAATGAGTGAAAGCGCAAACTCCTACAATTCACTCGACGACAACACCCTTGCAAGGCTTTCAAAAAACGGCGACGATAATGCTTTTAACGAGCTTACAATGCGCTATCTGAACACTATAAACTTTATTGCACGAAAGTATTCCGCCGAGGGTTACGAGCAGAATGATTTTGTTCAGGAAGGCTTGCTTGCACTTTTGTACGCCTGCCGCACCTTTGACGAAAACGGCAATTCGGGCTTTAAAAACTATATGTCGGTTGTTGTTGAACGCAGGTTCATTTCAATAATCCGCAAAAGCAGTACACAAAAGGCTGTTCCGAAATCCGCCATTGTTCAGCTTGACGAGCTGGGCGATACGCTTGAGGATTTGTCGCAGTCGCCCGAGGAGCTGATTATGTGTCGTGAGCACCTGAAAATGGTGCTTGACAAGCTTAAAAACGTACTTTCTAAGACTGAATTTGAGGTTGTTATGCTGTACGGCAACGGACTTAGCTACAAGGAAATTGCAAAAAAGCTTTCTATTCCCGAAAAATCCGCTGATAATGCCCTGCAAAGGGCTCGCAGAAAAATCTGCAATATCAATATGTCCTGAATAGTTTATGCGGTGCAACTCCGCACGGGGCGAAATTCTAATTATGCCAAAAGAGAGGTAAAAACCAATGTACGAAGACAAGACACTCATTTGCAAAGAATGTGGAAACGAATTTGTTTTCACCGCAGGCGAGCAGGAATTTTACGCTGAAAAAGGTTTTGTAAATGAGCCGCAGCGTTGCAAGGAATGCAGACAGGCACGCAAGAACGCTGCTAAAGCAGAACGTCAGTATTTTGAAACAACATGTGCTGAATGCGGCGGTCCTGCAAAGATTCCTTTCCAGCCTATGGAGGGCAAGAGCTATTACTGCAGCGATTGCTTCGCAAAGAGAAAAGCAGCTGCTGAATAATATATTTTAAATTATAATATTTTTGCACTGTACACGGCAGGTTTTTATCTGCCGTGTTTTTCTTTGTACTGCTGTCATTATTATAAAGCGAATAGCTATTCTCCATAAACACTTCATAAAATGTTTCCTCTCAACATACAATTTATCGGAGGGGATTTTATGCGTTTATTAATTCTCACAAAGCGCAGTCTTATTTCTATCGGATTCTGCCTGTTAATCGGTGCGGCTACGGCGGCAATTGCAATAACTTCTACTGTCAGGGCGGTTCAGACCGCTTCAACGCCCCGTGAAATCCCCATATACTATGTGGAAACCGACAAAAAGCAGGTTGCGCTTTCGTTTGACGCCGCCTGGGGCAACGAGCAAACCGATGATTTACTTCAGATTCTTGATAAATACAAGGTAAAGTCGACTTTTTTCCTTGTCGGCGACTGGGTTGACAAATACCCCGAAAGCGTAAAGGAAATTGCCGAAAAAGGACACGACATAGGCAACCACAGCGACACTCACCCGCATATGACGCAGATGTCAACGTCGGATATGACAGGGCAGATTCAGTCCTGCAACGAAAAAATCAAGAAGATTACGGGCAAAATGCCTACCCTGTTCCGTGCGCCCTACGGCGACTATAACAACGATGTCGTGAAGTCGGTTAACGGCTGTAATATGTACTGCGTTCAGTGGGACGTTGATATACTTAATACAAAAGTAATGACAAACACAAAAGATTGTGATACAATATGATTAAGCATTCATTCAAGAACATATCACAAGAAGAAAAAATACTTATGTATGTCAATATGATTAAAAGTATCAAAATGAAAGAAGTTGAAATCAATGAAAACCGAAGCAATTTATGCAAGACAGAGTGTAGAAAAAAAAGACAGTTTAAGCATTGAGGGACAAATAAAACAATGTGAGGTTATGTTAAAAAGCAACTCTCCCCTCGTCTATAAAGACGAGGGTTTTTCAGGAAAAAACACGGACAGACCTGCTCTTAAAAGATTAATTCAAGATATAGAACTTGGAAAAATTGAAAAAGTAATTGTTTATAAACTTGACAGAATCAGCAGAAACATTACGGACTTTTACAGATTATATGAAATAATGGAGAAAAACAAATGCGAGTTTGTAAGTGCTTCGGAATGCTTTGACACGAGTTCCGCAATGGGTAAGGCAATGATGGGCATACTTGCTATATTTGCTCAAATGGAAAGAGAAAACATACAAAAAAGAGTTAAAGACAATTATTATTACAGAACAGCAGAAACAGGTTCATGGGCAGGCGGTCCGGCACCATACGGATACAAAAACGGAAGAAACGAACAAGGCAAGGCAACACTAATAGAAGTCGAAGAAGAAATAGAAGCAGTAAAGTGGGCATTCGCGCTATATTATGGGGTAGAACAATGCACATTGGGAGAAGTTGCTCAAAACTTAAATATCAGGGGTTATAAGACAAAGCAAGGAAAAACATTTACAAGTTCATCAGTATCAAAAATATTGCAGAACACTATATATGTAAAAGCAGACAACTTGCTTTACAAATATTTACAAGCAAAAGAAATTAACTTTCTGAACGAAGAAAAAGAATGGCAAGGTAATACATCAGCACATATAGTTGGAAAACGTGTCGGCAACACTAATATTCGTTCATATACGGACTTAAAAGAGCAAAGTGTATATCTAACTAATTTTGAGGGGTTCATAGAGAGTTATCACTATATTCAAGTTCAACAAAGATTGGCAGAAAACCAGCAATTCACAAGAAACAACACACTCGGCAGATTGGAAGAATTAGGTGGAAAACTAAAATGTAAAAAATGCGGTTATGCTGTGAAATGCTATTCATCAAGCACAAATGACAGACCTTATTTGGATTGTTATGCAAATCGGAGTTTGCATATTTGCGACGCAAAGTTCAACAAAGTTAATTTCTACAAATTGCAGGAAAAGATTGGAGAAGAAATACAAAAACAATTGAATAACATTTTTGTCTTATTTGAAGAAAGAGTTAAAACGGTTTTCGAAGTTTCAGAAAAAATAGAAAGCAAAAAAGCAAAGATAGATTTATTGATTAGAGAGTTCTCGGACGATGAGAGCAAGGAGTTAATAAAAGAACAGGTCAGGAAGTTAAACAAGGAGGTAATTGAATTAGAATTGCAAAGAGAGATAGCGAGAAAATCGGTAAGTTCAGTCGAGTTATTTTTAAAACACAACTTAACTATAAACATAGAGAACGAAAGAATTATTTACGAAGATTTAAACACCGAGCAAAAGAGAGCAGTTATCAATGTAATGATTGATAAGATATATTTAACCAACGACATAAACGATATAGAAATCGTGTGGAAGTTATAACAACAAAAAGAGAGGTAGTGTTATGCTATCTCTCTTTTGTTTAATTATTAGAAAAATTATTAGTGTCTTGCTCTGCCCTGTTGTGCTTCGTTCCGTTTTGTTCCGTTCTGCCCTGTTTAGTTTTGTTTTGGGTTGTTATGCGATTTTTGCGGAAATCTTCAATTTTTCCGCTTTTTTGTTTTTAATATATCATACTTATTTTACAAAAAAAGAAAGGAGTAATTGATTTGAAAGAGTTAAAAAAATACATATGGTTATCAGATGAAGATTTTGGAAAATTAGTAAAATGCTATTTCTACTATATGCAAAACAAAGAACTTGCAGAAGATGTAGATGAAAGAGCAGAACAACTATTCACAACAACGATTAAGAAAAAATGCGACAGACAAATAAAAGACACAGAAAGAAAGAGAGTGAAAAAATGAGAGAAGTAAAAGACACATTAGGAATTAAATACGAAAAATATACATCAATATATAATTTAGATGATGCAAAGGTAGGCGCATTATTAAAGTATTTGATGTGGGAAAATGGAAAAGATGTAATTCTAAAAGATGTTTCAGCATTAACAAAAAAGAAAATTGAAAAAAGGTCAAAAGAAATTGAAGAAAGAATAGAAAAAATGTTAGATGATGCTGTTTTTGAAATTGTATTTAATGAAATGACACAGCAAGTTAAAAGAAGTCATAGATGTTGGCAACAACTAAAAGACAATTTAGACAAAAACAAAAATGACAATAAAGAAGAAGCAACGGAAAAAACAGAAATAGCAGAAACAACAGGGGCAGAAGAAACAGAAACAACGACAACAACAGATGAAAGAGTATATATAGAATCAAGAGATTTTTATTATGACGAAAATGGAAATGTGCATTTGTCAGAAAAAGAGTATCAAGTGATAACAGAAAACGGTTACAATTGGAAACACATTGTTGAATATATGGAAAACAATAGAGATACATTCGACTATGATTTTATTACAATTGAAGAAGTGTTAGATGATTTTAATGCAAAAAAGTTGTTGTCGTGAAAGAGGGGTTCAAAGGGGTTTTCCCCTTTGCCCGCACCATTTTTATAAAAATGGTATAACGGGCTACGCTTTCTTTTTTAGCACATTACAAAAATCATAATTATATTAAACAAAAAAGAAAGGGTGAAAAAATATGCACATTGAGAAGTTCAAGGCCAATTCGGTTGGGGTAGTTATTGCTCACATAATAAGAGCAAAAACAAAAAAAGAATTGCCGCGGAATTACAAAAACGAAAACATAGATATTTCAAAAAGTTATTTGAATTATCGGTTGGACGGTTGCAATTCCGCTTTCGCAAAGTATAAGGAAATACTTGCGAGAGAAGATGTCAAAGTGCAAAAAAGAAAAGACTTAAACACATATTGCTCTGTGTGTTTAACATTACCAACAGATGTAAAACCAAAAGATGAAAAAAGATTTTTTGAAATCGCATATGAGTTTTTACAAAAGAGATATGCACCGTATAACAATGTTGTTATTGCCGAGGTGCATAAAGATGAAACGAAAACAGACAAACCGGGCAGACCGCATTTACACTTCTTATTCGTTCCTCTTGTTTTAGATAAAAGGCACAAGGAAAAGACAAATAAAGAGAGATTCAAAGTTTGTGCAAAAGAGATTATAAACAAACAAGATTTGAAAACATTACATATTGATTGTGCAAAATATGTTGAGGAGAAGTTAGGTTATAGTGTAAGCATATTATGCGAAGAAAAGCAAAACAACGAAAAAGAAAGCAATACAACAGAAAAATTGAGAAACATTCTAAACTCTAAACTATCAAAAAAATTATCATCAGAAGAATACAAAAAAGCAAAAGATTTGATAAACGAAACAATAGAAACATTTGAGAAACAGAACGACAAATACTATGAAATGATTTACAAATATAACACGATTAACACAAAGACAAGGGAATTAGAAAAAGAACACAATAGGAAAATGAAAGAATACAAAAAGCAGGAAGAGAACGAGCGAAGAAGAATAAGAGAGGAAGTTTTTGAAGATACATCAAATAGAAAAAATGAAAATGCTACAATGTTTGAGGCAGACGATTTATTCGTGTAAAGTAAAATAAAAGGGGTTAGAAATATGCAAAACTATGATAAAATGATGAAAAAGTTAAAAGAAGAAAAAGCAATTGAAAAGAACGGAAAATATATGAATATCATATCAATGCAAAAAGTAAAAGAAGAAATTGCAAAAATGGAAGATGAATACAGAAAAGGAACTATCAACGATATTGAGAATCTTGTGGAGGACTCTTATGAGAGTATGTATAAAGATTTAGCAAAAGAATACAAATACATTAAAGAAGAAAACGAACGGCAAAGAGAAGAAATACAAGAAATGCTAACAGATATATGGCAATTAGAATGTGAGGAAATACTTAAAGAAATTAATACTATTATCAGCGAAAAAATGAAAAAGATTGACAACATAGTGAAAAAATACAAGTAAAACTCGCTCAATCAGAAACACACGACGCCGGTGTAATTACCATAAAACGGCAATTCCCATTGTAAAAAAACTGCCCTCACTTGATTAAGTGCGAGCAGTTTTTTCTCTTAATATTCAGCATTTACATGGTTTATTATGTCTTTGAGTAAAACAATTGCTATCTAACTTTTAAAATTTCATAATTTCTCACATAATTCTCTTGACAATTCCATAATAAAATAATATAATTATACAAAAACATATTAAAGGAGCGGAATTATGAAAGGGAAAATCAAAGTTCTTATAATTAGTTTATTATTATTAACAACATTTGTTTTAACATCGTGTGGTGGACCTACTAAAACAACTTGTTATTGGTGTGGGGAAGAAGAAGAATGTTATATGTATAATTTACAGTATTTAGATGGATATAATCCTAATGGTTCCTTTAAATATGGTTATGAAACTAAGTATATGAGTTCACTTTGTGCATTAGAATGTGAGTCATCTGGGCAGTACCTAAATGTAACAAAAGTAGATTAAAGTCTTTAATAAATATGTATAATTCTATTTTTTAGAATATGACAGATGAGTTTGCTTGAATATTCTACACATAATGTTACAAAATATTATAATAAATATAAGGCTAATGGCATATTCTGCTATTAGCCTTTGATTTTAAAAAACTTTACTTTTGTATCAAGTAGTGATTCACTCGACTGGAAAGACCCCACTCCCGAACAGATTACTCAGAATGTAGTCAGTAAGCTCAAAGACGGCAGTATTATTCTTATGCACAACGGTGCAAAGAACACCCCCGAGGCTCTGCCTATGGTAATTGATGGTATCAAGGAAAAGGGCTATGAAATCGTACCAATTTCACAAATCCTCTTAAAAGGCGAATACTACACCGATGTTGACGGCAAAATGTGCCCGAAACAAAGCACAACAGCAACTCAATAAAGCACAAAACGGCAAAGCGAAATTGCTTTGCCGTTTTGTTTTGCTATAGAAAAACGTTTATTTAATTAAAAAAAGCTTGTTTTAAATTTTTGCAATAACACGGCAAGGTAAGCCTGTCATTTATGCATAATTCATTCGATATATACAAGCAGTAAAAATTCTCTTTCCTACTGTGGAACTTACTTTGGGAATTAACGTATTTATTGCAAGCTTATCATTCTTTACTGAGATTTAATCGTTATTTTTCTTTTTTCTGTAAGCATTAGCTCCAATCAATATACCGCCGCTGACAAAGAGAAGTGCAAGCCATAATGCGATATGTCTGTTGTCACCGGTCTGAGGAGAGTTACCACCTGTCTGAGGAGATGTGGATTTTGTCTGCTTTGCAGTATCGGGTGATGAATTAACACTTATCCATTTTGCATAGACTGTCGTATCTTCTGTGAATTGTGTGTCCGATGTGACTTTAACATTCTGAGCTGTATACCATCCGTCAAATTCATACCCTGTGTAAGACGGCGTCGGAAGTTCGGAAATATAACCGTTCATATCCGTTTTTATGCTTTTAATATCAACGCTTCCGCCGTTTGCATCGAATGTGACTGTAAACGGTGCATTTTCTTCCGTTACTATCTCTCCTTGTCCTTCATCGACTTCATTATTTGACATTTCAGCCGGAATGACCATGATAAAGCTTTCTACATATTTTTTATCAATATAATGCCAATATTGGTTGTAAGCGTCTTCGTAGTTAGCGATTAATGTATATTTATCGCTTATTTTGCCATAGGCTTCATAAATTTTGCAGTAGACAGACCAGTATTCATACAATCCCCTCCAAGATTTCTGATACCAATAATCAGTTTTTATATCATTGCTGACAAAGGTTACCGTTCCCGAATGATCTATTCCTTCCGGAGGTATCAAATTGCCCTCTTCCTCCGAGAAGAAAATATCATATAAGGAAATTGTTTCGCTTGAGCCTGACGGGTTATAGTCATCATAGATATACTTATAATATTTGGAATCAAGTCCTTCATATACTTTACCTGTTTTGCTGTCTGTGTACTTATAAAACGGATCCCAATGTTTATTTGTTTTTCTACCATCAGGACACTTAAAATCTTCTCTATGTCCGGCAGTTTTGTAAGGTAAAAACTGCTTTGTTGTTTGTGTAAAAAGATACACTTCATGCCCCTTAACCTGATAGTGGCGAATATCATCTCCTAATCGGGTGACACTGGCTGCTTTTCCCAAGTTCTGTATATCCCCGTTCAACTTATTCAGATATTCAATTGCTGAACGAAGCGTGCTTGCTGAATATTCTCCATTCGCTTCTTCATAAACTTCAATTCTTGCGTTCAATGATTGTCGCATCAAATCTGATGAGGTTACATAAAGGTTGATAAGCGAAGACCAGTAATTCTCACGCATTTCATAACCTTGATGCTCCCACTTGAAATGTCCGAGTGCATAATTGTTCATCAGCTCTATTGCATTGCAGCTTCCGTCGTTAAGAAATATCGAAGATTTAAGTTTTTCTCCCCAAGCAAGAACCATTTGATCATATGACGACAAAGAACTCAGAGAGTTTATATCGGAAGATGACTTTCCGGGAATATCATAAGTTAAAATCTGCCTGCGGTTTGCTTCAATCTGCTCGTCTGTTTGATCTTTGGTGTTTTGCAATGCTGCCATATAAATTTTGGTCAACGCATATAATGTTTTATCTCCGTTATAATACTCGTTAATATAATTCAACTGATTTTGATCTTTAACTATATCCGTTAATTGATCAAGCTTTAATAATGTTGACTGATTTTGCGTATTCAGTTGATTGATAGCTTCAAGTATTTCTTCGCTTTTGTCGGTTTCATTTGTGCCTATAAACATATTAAGAAACTGTTTGCCTACCCATACCCCTATTTTTTCATACGTTCCGGTTACCGGGAGAGTGGTTAATGCGTTGTTGATAAATTTGCAGGAAGTGGATACCCAATCACTGTTTTCGGCGGAGTATGATTTATAAAATTCTTCCGCACTTTGTTTAACGCTTTCCGATATAATCGGCTGTGTTAATTCTGAGCTGTCGCTGAATAATTGTACTTCATCGTCTGTTTTTGCTATTGCTGTGATAGATGCGAGCGGCATTACCGCCATAACCATACACAACACAAGCAGTATGCATAAAATTCTTTTTTTCATTTAGCATGACCTCCGATTCAGATATTATTTCGTTTTACTTTTCAATCGCACTAAATTCAAAATTAAACTGCATAGCAAGCGAATCAAACAGCTTTTGCAAAATTAATTTTGAAATGCCTCTTATATCAAGTGAAAGAACAAAGGCGATTGTCTTGTCAATCTCTGCTTTCGGTACATTATATGACCGAAGCGACATCGTGAGAAACTTTGTCAGCTTTTTTTCAAGTGTGAAATATTGGTCGCATTTTCTTGCCATAAATGCACGCATAATTCCCGCCGAACCAATTTCACACTCATAAAAATCGCTCTCGGTATAATCAGGATTATAGGGTAAAAAAATCTTATACAGTTCTTTTGAGGTTTGTCTGTATATGTATTCGGCTGCCGCCTCATTTGAGTAAGCGGCGACATATACATCCCGCAAGTTTTCGTTAAGCTCGGTAAGTGTAAGCTGTATTGAGGTTTCAACCGCATATACAAAAAGCAGATTTGCTTCCTGATTTCCGATGCTTTGTGCCGTTTCAAACTGATTTTTGAACATGATCTCCGCGAGATCTAACAAAACACCGTCTTTATTGCCGAAAAAATTCTGAACAGAAGAAACGGAAACTCCGGCTTCTTTGGTAATCTGCATAAGTGTTGTTGCGGTATAACCTTGTTCCAAAAACAAACGGACACAAGTTGCAAGAATAGTTTGTCTTGTGTTTTTGCTTTTCTTTCTTGTGGGATAAGGTCGTTGAATTTGAGCCACATTGCACCTCCTTGTTAACTTTTTGGTATCTTTATCAAAACTATATCAAATTAATCCGTCTTTGTCAATAGCAAATCGTAAAAAACAATTATAATTATTAAATGAATGGTATTTTTCGACAAAGATAAACGGCAAAGCATAACTGCTTTGCCGTTTATCTTTGTAATCAAATCATAATCAGTAAACAACAACCCTTGTACCGATTCCTGCTTTCTGATAAATCTTCTTTACTGCGTTGTAGGGTGTGTTTACACAGCCGTGCGAGCCGTTGCCCTTGTAGGTTGTTCCGCCGTACTCACTGTTTGAACGCCAGCTTGAGTCGTGGATTCCCACGCCGTTATACGTAAACGCCATCCAATAATCTACGGGAGAAGCATAGCCTGCACCTACAAGTACAGTAGGCGACTGACGCTGCCAGATTGAGAATGCTCCCTTTGGCGTGTTGTGATAACCGTCGTCATTACCCGTTACAACGTCTGTGTGACAATAAAGCTCACCGTTGCGGTAATACCACATATGCTGCTGCTTGAGGCTTATTTCAATATATGTACCGCCAACGCTTACACCGTATGCGTCCTTTGTTACGGTCTTTGATTTTGTGGAGTAAGTTCCCACAACCTTAGTCTTGCTTGCGCCGTTGAGCTTATAGGGCTGAACACGGAAATAGTAGGTCTTTTTGTTAGAAAGCCTTACTGTATTAAAGTAGTTGTTTGTTGTAGTACCGAGCTTTTTAAATGTGCCATTCTTTGAGGTTGAGTAGTAAATATCATAGCCTGTAGCGTACTTGTTCTTGTTCCACGAAAGACTTACTCTTGAAAGCTGAGAGGTCATTGAATAATTCGGTGCGCTCATTCCGCAGATGAATTTTATATCAGCCGAGGGAGCGGTATATGAAGTATTGTAAAGCTCACGGAAGGGCTTTACGCAATAATAGTACGCTCTGCCAAGCTCGATATTCTTGTCTGTAAAAGTAGTTGTGCTGTTGCCTCTGATTGTTTTATAAAGCACATACTTTCCGTTTGTGCTGCCGCTTGCACGGTAGATTTTATATCCCGTAGCCTTTGAATTGCGGTTCCATGCAAACTCAATAACGCTTGAAGAACGTTTCATTCTCAGATTTTCTGCTTTACCCGGCTGAGTTGCAGTCTTTTTAACCGTTCCTGCTCCCTCGTATTTTACGCCGTCCTGAACAACGTACGCAGATATTTTGAAGTGATACTGCGTTGTGTGCAAAAGCTTAGTAACCGTACAGGTGTTTGACTTTACCTCGGCAACCTTCTTGAATGTATTTGAGTTGTCGGCATTTTTATAATATATATAGTATCCCGACGCTCCGCTGACCTTATCCCATGTAAGGGTAATCCGGTCGGTTAAGAAGCTTGTCTTAACAATATTCTTAACATTCCCTACCTTCGGAGCAGGCTTTGTAGTCGGCTGAGTTGCAGGAGCAGTTGTCGGAACGGTAACAGGCTGAGTTGTCGGCTCAGTCACAGCTGTTGACGGCTGTGTTGCCGGCTCCGTAGGCTCGGTTGCAGCTTCAATAGTATCTGCAGCAACTTCACCATAAACAACGGGCAGAGATTCATTTTCAGCAGCATATGTACTTGTGCCAAACACCGCAGCAGTGGAAAACACTGTTATCACCGCAAGCAGAGCTGAAAAAACACGTTTGAACTTATTTTTCATTCTTATTCCCTCTTTCACCAATATATCATCGCTAAGCGATATTTAATAACAATAGTATATAATAAATTTTCCAAAAAATAAAGAGTTTTTTATGTAAATATTTTAATTTTTTTCGTTGTATATTGAAAATTTTTGCACGAATAATTGTCTTTTTGAATAAACGAAGATTAATCTGCGTATTTCGAATTAAAATTCAATAATCTTTTTATTTTGTACCGTTTGAACCGTCAGGACAAGAGCTTGTAGAAACCCTCTCGTCGTACTGCTCAACAGCCTTTCTCACCCTTAAACGCAGGCGTTCAAAGGGAGTATCCTCCTTGTTGTCGATTATCTCCTTAGGATAAAGCTTTTTGGGAGTGAGGTTTGATGCACCCGGCTGACTGTACATTCTCATAACGATTCCCTCGTGCTGAATCAAAGCAAAAAGCTGGCTGAGTGTCTTGCAGGCGTCTATTTCTTTTAATAGCTGTTCTTTGGTTTTTCTGCGATAACCGCTGACGCCGACACTTTTCACCCGTTTCACCAACCTTTCATAAAACACAAATCTTTATCCATAATTTTTCAAATATGGTTTTTGATGGATAATATATCTATTATACTTAATCTTCACATAATTTTCAATACAAATTTCGACCTAATTTATTTACATAAAAACAAAAATATGATATGCTTTTAATAATTTAAAGGGTTTGCAGATTAATTAATATTCATAAAATAAGGAAACGGAGAATTAATATGAAAAAGATTATATGCCTGCTTTTAGCTTCTGCTATACTGGCGTCTGTATCGCTGTGCGGATGTTCCGATGAAAACAACAGCAGCAGTACAAGCTCGCAGGCTGCTACGGCAGCCACAGACACTACCGTTAAAACAACGGGAAATAAAATTCACATTAACGACAGTACTCTCGGCGAAATCTGGATTACCGAGCTTGACGGCGTACCTGTAAACAAGCTTGACAACAACGGTTTTACTGCTGATTCAAGCCTTAAATACTACAGTGAAAACGGAAAATCAGCCTCAACCGAGGGAATTGACATATCCGCCTACAGCGGTGACATTGACTGGAAAAAGGTTAAGGAAAGCGGAATTGACTTTGCTATGATAAGAGTAGGCGGCAGAGGATACGGCGAAAGCGGCGAGATGTACACAGACGAAAGAGCTCTTGAATACATAAACGGCGCAAAAGCAGAGGGAATCAAGGTCGGAGCTTACTTTTTCTCTCAGGCAATCAACACAGAAGAAGCAATTGAAGAAGCCGACTATGTAAAAACAGTCCTCGGCGACATAAAGCTTGACTATCCCGTTGCCTACGACTGGGAAATCATCAAGGACGACGACGCAAGGACGGACAACGTAAGCGCAAGTCAGGCTACCGAGTGCGCAAGAGCTTTCTGCGACAGAGTAAAAGAGCTTGGTTATACGCCTATTCTCTATTCTCCGAGCCGTGAGCTGTACTTTAAGTACGATTTATCCCGCCTTGCCGACATTGACATATGGTACTGCGAATACGCAAATGTACCTACATTCTATTATGAGTTTTCTATGTGGCAATATTCGGCTACGGGCACTATTGACGGAATCGAAGGTGCGGTAGATTTGAATATCTGCTTTACAAATGTAGCTGATTATGACTGATTAAAAATTAAAGGACTGACATTATAATGAAAAGAATTGCAAGCTTTACCGTTAATCACAACACATTAAATCCGGGAGTTTATATTTCACGAATTGACGGCGACATCACGACATATGATATGCGTTTTGTAAAGCCGAACACTCCCCCGTTTCTGCCAAACCCTGTTATGCACACTATCGAGCACCTGTTTGCAACCTATGCACGCAACAGCGAGTATGCAGACAACGTAATTTATTTCGGACCTATGGGGTGCAGGACAGGCTTTTATTTCCTTGTAAGAAATTTAACTCATCAGCAGGCACTTGACCTTATAAAAGACACAGTTAAAAAGTGCAGTGAGCACGTCGGAGAAATTCCGGGAACAACGGCTATAGAGTGCGGAAATTACAAGGAACACGACAAAAACGGTGCTGTTTCTGCTTTAAAGGAATATTACTCTTTGTTGAAAGATTACAGAATTGATAACTTAGAGTATAATTAATTTGAAGAAATATTGTGCATTTTGACAGATTTTCAGCTCGACCTTTGGTGAATTTTCTGTTAAAGGTTACGTTTTTTAATTCTCTTATTGCAAAATCGTTACAATTTGATATAATTAACTTGTTGAGTTTGTTACAAAAATGTAACGGTTAATGAGATAGGAGAAATTATTGTGAAGACAAAGTTCATTGGTTTGGAAGGTTTCAATGAAATAGAAAGTCTTTCAACAGACAAGAAAAAAGCGACGAGAAAATCTGCTCAGCCGTCTGTCGCTTACAAAACAGTACGCTTTGTAAAAAGAGCGTCGGTATATCTTGCAAAATCAGCCTGCAAAAAGGTTTCGGAGGTATCTGCTCGTTTTATCGGCAAAACTTCAGACAGAATTGCCGCTAAAGCAGTCAAAGCTAAAAAATCACCCTCGGTTCTCGACAGGTGTTATAATGAAAACAGAAACGGAGTAAAGGGTGAATTTACAAGCTCGCTTAAAGACGCTGTTTCGGGAATTTCGGTTGTGTCGGGCAGTAATAAACACGCCCACAGTGCTCCTGCGACAAGTTACCGTGCGCATACTATTCTTAAGAAAAAGGCTGTTCTTGCAGTTGTTGCCTGCGCATCGGCAATTATGCTTTCCTGCGTGACAGTGGCAAGCGCACTTGACGCTCCCGAAAACGTGACAAAGGTTATCACCTCCTCAGCTTCTGTTAAAACTGCTCCGTCAGAAAACAATGACAACAGCGGTGAAGATACTGCCGTAAATTCAGGCGCAGTGTTCTCTGCAACAGCAGACGAGGCAACAAGCACTCTCGGTTCAGGTGCATACGCTTCGATTACAAAGGCGCTTATGAACGATAACATCAGCAACGGCTGCTCGGGACTTTACATTGACGGCAGGCTTATCGGTGCAACAAGCGAAACCGACGCACTTAACGCCGCTTTGGATAAGGTTCTTACAGATTACAAAGAGGGCTACGACGACGAAACAACAACTGAATTTGCAAATGACGTTGTTGTAAAGGGCGGAAGCTTTTCACAAGACGAGATTATGACGGTTTCCGAAATTATGAGTGCCGCTGAGGGCAAGTTCTCAATTGCACTTTCGACCGACATTGTTTACACAAGAGAAATTGACTACGAAATCAAGACAGAGTATGACGATTCGCAGTATTCATCTTATAAAAAGGTAAAGACCGAAGGCAAAAGCGGCAAGGAAGAGGTTACAATCCGCACCACATTTACCGACGGTATGCAGACAGACGCAGTTCAGACTGACAGCAAGGTTATTACAAAGGCAGTTGACGAGGTTGTTGTAAGGGGCTCAAAGGACGGAATTGTTGAAGACAGCAGTTCAAGTTCAAAATCAAGCTCTTCAGGCTCAACTTCGGGCACATTCTGCTGGCCTCTCCCCTACACTCACAACATCACAAGCGAATATGAGTGGCGCTGGGGCAGAATGCACTGGGGCATTGATATTGCCGCAGGCGGAGTTTACGGTCAGCCGATTGTAGCTTCTGACGGCGGAACGGTTGTTCAGGCAGGCGACAACGGCGACGGATACGGCAACTATGTAATTATCGACCACGGCAACGGCTATCAGACTCTTTACGGTCATTGCAGTTCGGTTGCAGTATCTTACGGTCAGCACGTTTCACAGGGCGACACAATCGGATATGTAGGTTCAACAGGTAATTCAACAGGACCTCACCTCCATTTTGAAATTATCTATAATTCAAACAAGCTCAATCCTTTGCAGTTTGTATCATAAGTTGAGGTTGAGCACACAGACAAATTCATAAAATAAATATCACAGCGGTGCTTAAATCAAGCGCCGCTGTTCTTTTATTTTTCGTTTTCTGATTATTTCTTTAACTCAGCTTTGAATTTAGGCTTATTTAAGAAGATAAACCATAATTTGTCGAGTACCTCGACGGGCAAATCGAGTGGAAAAATCGGATTGTTTGGATAAAACGGTTGCCC
>DXYG01000040.1 GCA_019415925.1 Clostridiales bacterium | reverse complement strand
TAGGAATGACACAGGGGTCATTCCCTACATTATTGTAAAACGCACCGCTAAATTACGGTTTACATTGTCAACCAAAATAAAATATTTAGTTGACAAATAAAAAATAAGCGTGTATTATTATTGCAGAAAACCGTTTTGGAGGAATACCAATGAACAATACGAAAACACGCTTTACAATCTATCAGCTTGCAACATGTGCTTTAATAGCGGCTCTGATGTGCGTACTCGGACCTATGTCAATTCCGATTGGTCCGATTCCCGTATCTTTGACAAATTTCGTGATTTACCTTGCCGTATATCTTCTCGGTATGAAGGGCGCAACGGCAAGCTATCTTATTTATCTGCTTATCGGTGCGGCAGGAATGGGTGTATTTTCAGGCTATGAGGGCGGTATCGGCAAGCTGGCAGGTCCGACAGGCGGCTACCTTATCGGTTTCATACTTATGGCACTTATCTGCGGCTTTGTTATGGAAAAGTCACATTCAAACGCCGTAATTACTATTATCGGTATGATTGTTGCTACACTCGTTGCCTACCTGTTCGGTACGGTATGGTTTGTTCTTCAGATGCAGTGCGACGTGTGGTACGCACTTACCGTTTGCGTGTTCCCGTTCATTCCCTTTGACATTGCAAAGATTCTTATTGCAACCGCATTGGGCAAGGTGCTTCGGAACGTATTAATCAAGTCACACCTTCTCCCCGAGCAGAAATAAGGAGGCTTTTCAATGGATATGACAACACTCGCTGACGAGATTATCGCAGGCAGACGCATAAGCCGTCAGGACGATTTGAGCGTGTTTCTCACCTGCGATTTGAAGGAGCTTATAAAGGGTGCAGACCGTATTCGTGAGCATTTTATCGGCGACAAGGTTGACCTTTGCTCCATAATCAACGGTCGGAGCGGAAAATGCCCCGAAGACTGCAAATATTGTGCGCAGTCGGCGCATAATCATACAAAATGTGAAATATATGACTTTCTCCCCGAGGAAAAGATTGTAGACGCCTGCAAGCTCAACGAAAGCGAGGGCGTAGACCGCTTTTCAATCGTCACGTCGGGACGTGCACTCAGCGGTGAGGAATTTGAAAAGGCGATTCACACCTACGAAACTATGCACGCAGAATGTAAGATTGACTTGTGTGCGTCAATGGGATTTCTCAACGCAGAACAGCTCCACAGGCTTCACCAAGCAGGTGTGACGAGCTATCACCACAATATTGAAACATCAAAACGTAATTTTCCGAACATCTGCACCACGCACACCTACGAGCAGAAGATTGAAACCTTAAAGATCGTCAAGGAGGAAGGAATGTGCGCCTGCTCGGGCGGTATTATCGGAATGGGCGAAACGTGGGAGGACAGGCTCGATATGGCAATAAGCCTTGCACAGCTTGGCATTGATTCGATTCCGATTAATGCGCTTATGCCGATTGAGGGCACTCCGCTTGAAAATCAGCCCCAACTTACGGAAGATGAGATTTTAAGGACGATTGCGTTCTTCCGATACATAAATCCTGAGGCGAATATCCGCCTTGCGGCAGGACGTGCACTGCTGACAAATGACGGCGAAATTGCCTTTCAGGCAGGTGCGTCTGCTACAATTACAGGCAATATGCTGACTACAGCCGCCTGTGCAACTATCCGCAGTGACAAGCAAATGCTTAAGAACCTCGGACGTGACGTAACGCCCGACTATCTCAAAGCCGAAGATTAAAACAGTACATATATATTAGAAAAGCAAGGTCGGGAATAAATCTCTGACCTTGCTTTTCCGATTATTAATGCGTGCTTACAACCCGATAAAAAAATAAGCACCTGCATTTTGCAAGTGCTTTCGACTGGTTGCGGGAGCCGGATTTGAACCGACGACCTTCGGGTTATGAGTGCCAAATCTAAGATTTCATATATTTTTGCAAGTGACGATAAGTCAGTATTTATGCGGCTTTCTGCGTACTTGCACTTTGTAATTCAAAGCAAATTCCTGCCATTTACGGTGAAAATAAATGGCAAGCAAAAAACTAAAACTTTTTCATTTTCAGGAAGCGCAGCAAGGTTTTGATTTCTTTGATTAACAACCTATGGTCTGATTTTTAATATCAGATTTGAGCTTTGCTGTTTATCAGCCAATGTGCTAAATCACAAACTTTTATTCCTTGATAATCGTATTCCTCATGTCTTGTTCGTGCTATAATCATTTTAGGATAGGCATCTTTTATTGAAAGCAAAGGGGTATATTCTCTTTTAAAAGTATTTTCATCACTTATATTATCGCTAACCTGAATATATATCTTTTCATTTTGTTTTTGAGCTACAAAGTCAATTTCTTTTTGATACAGCTTGCCTACATAAACAGTATAACCTCTTCGTAATAATTCAAGATATACCAAGTTTTCATATACTCTGCCAAAATCCATATTGCGAGTACCGTTAACAGCATATCTGAATCCTATATCACACAAATAATACTTTTTATTATTCTCAAGAAATTTTTTCCCTTTCAGGTCATATCTTTTTGCCTCATAGAACAAAAAAGCTCTTTCAAGGTATTCAATATATTTGGCAACAGTTTTTCGGGTGATTTCACTATTGTTATTATTGAGAGTATCACAAATCTTTTGCGGCGATGAAATATTGGAGATGTTGTCCATCATAAACTCGGATATTTGCAACAGCTCTGTTTTATTCCTTATTCCATATTTGCCGACCAAATCTCTCAATAGTATAGTATCATAAACATCTTTGATGTAATCGTACTTTTGCTTTTCGGAAATGTATTCATATGAACCTGACATTCCGCCAATTCTGACATAATCATCAAATGCGTCATTAACATTTTTATCAGGAGTATTGTATTCTAAATACTCTGCAAACGAAAAAGGATAAACCTTAACTTCCATAGTTCTTCCGGTAAAAAGTGTTGCTAAATCTGAGCTTAACAAAAATGCATTTGAACCTGTAATATAAATATCATATATTCTTTTTGAATGAATACTGTTTATGACTCTTTCAAAGTTTTCGCAAAGCTGAACTTCATCAATAATCAACACATTATGTTTACCTTCAATGTGATGTTCTAAAATATATTTATTTAGTTTATGATAATCTAATAATTCTTCAAAATCCAAATCCTGTAGTTTTATAACTACAAGATTAAGGTTATCCTCGGTTTCACTAAGGTAAGAAGCATATTCATCAATCAATACAGACTTACCTGCTCTTCTGATTCCGGTAATAACTTTTATATCCGGTGTGTTATTTAGTTCGATTAACTGATTTAAATACCGGTTTCTTTTTAGAAAACTCATAGTATCACCTCACTTACATTATAGCATCTATTCCCGAAAAGTAAATATTTTTTTGTTTTCGGGAATATTCCAAAGTGAATTAATATTATTAAAAAATCCTTCTAAGTTACATTCTGATATTCATCTTCATCTACAGTACTTATGATTTCTATTTTTATCAGGACTATCCTTCTTATATCGTTGACATTTATCTCAATAAAGGTGCAAAATTTTTGAAGAGCATCACTCACCGCAGACACAGGATGTTATTTTTATTAGCTTTTCTGTACAAACTGCGTATTGAGGCACTCAACTTTTTACATATTGATTTGTAAATTCTTGACATCAAGAAAATCAAACAAAAACTCCTTTTTAATTAAAGACGGCTCGACTTATTCGTCAAATTTTCCTCCCAAATCAATATCTTCCTCATCCAACGAAAATCAGCAGATACATTTCCGTGGTGCACCATATACGTATTTGTTCCCGACGACAGCCACATCTCTGCATCACCATAGTCCCCTAAGGTAGCTGATAATCCTATTCTTCTCGGAATATTATTTGTTAATCGCTGTATTCTTTCCAAAATACATAAGAGTTGAATTCCACGTGGACTATTCATAAAGCAATGAACTTCATCCATAATTATATACCTTAAATCCGAAAACAATTTAATAACATTTGCGCTCTTTTTCATAACGAGAGCTTCTAAAGATTCCGGTGTAGGTTGCATTACTCCATCGGTTTTTTTTAATAATTTTTGCTTTTTATTCCGACTTACATCACCATACCATTTCCGGACAGGGATATCAGAGTATTCAAGCAACCCGTCTAAACGCTTGAATTGGTCGTTAATCAACGCCCTTAACGGACTTATATATAATAACCCCGACAATGTCCGAAGGATTGTTGTATAAATCAGTAAGAACAGGAAGAAACGCCGCTTCGGTTTTTCCCAACACTGTTCCTGAAGACAGTAGCAGATTTGCGTCATCATCAAAAATCACTTTGCATTCGGCAACTTGAATTTCTCGTAATTCATACCAACGCTCTTTGTAAATATACTCCTGAATAAACGGGGCAAGTCTGTCATATATATCTGCGCTCATAGCTCAAAACCTACAAACTCTTGATGTATTTCTTCATCCGTAACTGTATTTTCTGATAATGTTACGCTATTGCTTCCTATAATATCTAAAAAGGATAATCAAAAACAAAAACCGCCTATATCAGTCGACTGAACTAATATAGGCGGTGTGAATTTATTAAGGAACAATCAGCTTGCCCTGCTTTAGGAGATTAAGCATTTGCATGTTTTGTTCGGCTGTTCCCGAATATCCGGTTATTCCGTTTGCAGCCGCTGTTTGAGTCCTGTATGCATAGCTGTTATCAACGCCGATTGATGCCAATGCTGTTGAAATTGAGCTACACGAAGAATCGCAGACAGAGAAGTATCTGCTGCCGAGGCAGTTGATTCAATTTCCGTCTGTGTAGTCGATTCTGTAGTCGGCTCAGAGGTTGGCTCAGTGGTTATCTCATTGGGTTGGCTCAGTCACTTCCGAATCACCTGTACCATTAAAGCTGTCAATTATTTCTGCGCAATACATCTGAATCAGTGTTGCGTCTTTGATGCTTACCGTACCGTCAGAATTGACGTCTGCTGCTGCAAGCTGAGTATCGTTGAATACCTCAATATTCGCAAGGTGTCTTTGAATTGCGGTTGCGTCTTTGATGTCAATTTTTCCATTAAGATTACTATCTCCGACAACTCCGTAATTTATTTTCAAATCTGTCAGCGAAAAACCGTAGCACTCTACCGAACCATCAGTAACCAGTCTGATTGTCGCAGTATCGCCTTCCACTCTGATTGTTTTTCCCGAAAGCTGAGTTCCCGAATAACAACCGATTTCGTTTTGGTCTTTGTCATAGATATATATGTAATCGCAATTTGACTCTGTATACGTTTCCTCTGAGAATGTAATTTCAATGCTTTTTGCATTATCCTTGTGAATTACCCAATCCTGATTGGTATTATTGAAATAGGGGTGATTGGATTCATACAGTTCCGGTCCGCTTTTACCGCAAACAACACATTGATTATCCACAATGTTATGGGGAATTTTAGCTATATAATCGCTGATATACTCATGGTTACACAAGGAACAGCGGTATACAGTATAGCCACGTTCACTACAGGTTGGTCGTACTATTGTTGCCACATACTGATGTTCCTGATTAAGAGAATCTACATAATTGTCCGTGTATTCTTCTCCGCATACGGTACATTTATGTAGGTCATAGCCCTGCTCTGTACATGTCGGCGGAACAGTCTGAATCTCATAATTATGACAAGACGTGTATTCCTGCGTGACCTTTACAAAAAATTCGCCCTCTCCTGAATCGTAAAATCTTGCTTTCAGATAGTAAATCTTATCTTTTTCAAGAGTATAGCTTATTTTGAAATTTCTGCCGTCGCCACCGTCATCATTACCGGTAAGCTCATTAAACTTATCGTTATACAGCGCTCCGTAGGTATCTGCGGTTGAATCTGAACAGAAGTAATATACACCGTCTGTTTCGGGAACAAACATAAATATTGCGTCAGGCTGTTCGGAGGTCATTGTTGCTTTTGAGTATCGGTCAACGTTAAGCGTATCGATAGCACGACCGCAGTCTGTGCACTGACCGTTTTGTACATTGTGCCCCGAAGGCTGAACAAAATTGTCGGAATAAATATAACCGCAATTCCGGCAAGTATACTTTGTATAACCTTCTTCTTCACAGGTCGGCAAAACCGTTTCCGTAGTGTAACTATGACTTGAAGTAAACGAGTCGGATATAGTTACATAATATTTTTGTGAGGACGATGGATTGCTTACATAGAAATAGTACGTTTTATCTTTCTCAAGTGTATGTGTTATCAAAAAGTTGTAACCGTCTCCGCCATCATAATTCCTGTCAATTTGTGTCATTTTCGAATCGTAAAGGGTTACATAGGGATCCATATTTGAGTCAGAATAGAAACAGTAATCCTTGGTTTCATCAGGAACAAAACTGAAAATAACGCTGTTGCTTCCTTCTCTGTATTCAACAGGAGTCAATTCACCGTAATTCAGAGTTGTAACGGCGTTTCCGCAAATTGAACATACGCCGTCGTGTACATCGTGTCCCAACGGCTGTAAGACGGTTTCTGAAATCAACTCGCCGCAGGCATCACAGTACACATACTCTGTACCGGAGTCAGTACAGGTTGGTTCTGTGCGGCGTACCGAGGTTTCAGGATGAGCACATTCCTTGTTGGTTTTATCAATCAAAACGCTTTCTTTGTTGCTTGAAACAACATCATCCTTTATTTCAATTGATACTATAGCCGTACCGGATGAGTCAAAGTTCAGTGATTCTTCCGGAATAGAGAATTCAACAAGCTGCGTTGAGCGTGCAGCTACGTCTGTAAGGTTTGCAAAGTTAATTTCTTCGGTGCCTTCATAACCTTTGCATAATTTAAGAACAGCAGAATCCAAAGGAATATCGGATTCGTTTGTCACTAAAGCGTTCAAAATATATTCCGAATCGATTTTGCTGACGCCCGATTGTTTAATCATCAGTTTTGGAATACCGATTTCCTGCTTAATTGTATTGTTATCGGTATCATACTCTGAAAATCCGTCTGCCGCAGCGGTAACGTGCAGAAAAGTTTTCTGATAATTTTCAGGAGCAGTATAGTTAAGAGTAACTGTGCTGCTTTCTCCGGAATTAAGCTGCATATCGACAGTTTGTGTATATTCACTGCCCAAATCATCGGTTACCGTAAAAGTGACCGAATCTGCAACACCACAGCCCAAGTTGGAAACTCGTACTGTGAATGGAGCAGCCTCACCTATGCTTATATCTCTTTCATCTATAGAAATCTCCTCTAATGCCAAATCCTGTGTATCATTTATATTGAAAGCACAAAGATTGGTTGAGGCATTATTATAAGATTCTGTTTCATTGTCATATGTAAGTGCAGTAGATGTACAAACACCGCTGATTCTATCTCTGTACATAACAGCGTTTACGTCAGTCAGTGTTGTTTCACTATTGCTTATTGCTATCGGAGATGTCCATTCGCCGTTTTCAAATGACGAAGAATAAATTGCGTTTCCTTTTTCCTCTTTCTGAGTCCAGATAAGCATATCTTTGTTTGCATTGCCGACAAACTGAAGATTACCCTCAATAGGAACGCTTTCACTCAAAACAGCCTTTGTCGTACCGTTGTCACTATAATAGATATTCGTCATATCGGAAACAAACAGAGTGGTCTGTCCGTCAGGATTACCGTAGAACAACACAGGATACGCAACGGTATCATCTTTTTTTGCGAACTCACTGAGTGTGCCGTTGGAGTAGGTAAACACCGTAACATCATCGGTGATATCGTAATTACCGTCCTTGTCGGTTGCAAACGACACCTCTTCCGTTCCGTTCACAACTGCGGCGTCTAAATCAAGAACAAAGTTAAGGTTTTCTTCGAGTATCTGTTCATTTTTGCCAAGCTCCATACGATGAAGCGTGTTGTTTCCTGTTCCCAGCGGCTGACTGTCATTGCAGGATACCCAATAAAGCACGGGCTTGCCGTTAATTACAGAAAGCTGCTGAGCATAATCGTAACAATTGTTTTCGGTTACTCTGCTGATGTCGCCGATTGTCTGAGAAGCTGCGTTGTATTTTGCAGTATAAAGCTCTACGTCAGACATTATTGTTGAAAACGTATTGTCTGAATCTGTGTTCATAACGCTTGCCTGCTTTTGCCATGCAAAGTAAACGTCCGTACCGTCGGAAACAATTACGGGCAAATTGTCGTTGTTTCCGTTATCATAAACAGCCGCAGGCTGACTCCATACACCGTTGCTGTATACCGAATACATCAGTCGCATACGGTTGTAATCATCTCTGTCGGCAGCGTCCTCAATCCAGGCCATAAGCAGCTTGTCGCCGAAAGCAACCACCTGAGGAACGGCATTGGGATACACGGATGTTTGCAGATTTTTCAAAACCATTTTCTGAGAACTTCCGTTCTTCAAAAACCGTTGTTCTTGTCTGCCGCCCAACCACGCAGAGGTATTGCTTGCGTAATCTCTGTCAACGAGCGAATAGACTATCTCATTTTCATTGGATTGTCCCAACAAATTGCCCGCAGACCTTGATTTTTGCGAACCGGACGAATCCCAGTATCTGTCGACAACATGTACAGTTCCGTCCAGCAGCTTAGCACTGGCTTTCAACAGCCATAGCTCCGCCTCAACGCCGAACTCACCTTTCAAATCAATTGTCAGATGCTTTTGTTTAAAGGCGAATGTCATAGGCATTGTTGCCTTTGCGTAAATTCCTACCGAGGCAAAGTCCTTAATGCCTGCGCCTCCGCCTGCCTTTATCTTCGGTTCAAGCTTAATAGCTAAATCCCAGTCCAAAGCATTAAGTTTGTTCAGCTGAACATTTTCTTCTACAGGATTAATGCCTAAACCTGTACCGCCGAACGAAGCGCCGGCTTCTACATAGAAATATACAGGAATGGGTCCTACGCCTGCCTGCACGTTATATTTAAAGCTGAACTCTCCTTCAATAGTTATACACGCCTCTTTTACCACAAATCCGTTTTCGTTAAAGACAAGTTCAATATAACCAAGCGCACTGACTCCCCAGTTTTTGCTGCTTTTAGAGGGCATTTTTCCTGTGCCCCATTTGTTCATAAAAACATCTTTGTTGGTATCATATTGTTTCTTAATATCTTTTTTGTCCTGTTTCGACTGACTGATAGATTGTTTTGTAAGGTCTTTCCAGTTACTGAACATTTCATTGCTGTATTTTTTATCGCCCTTATTCTTTGACATCTCAAAGATATCGACTCCTACTGAAATTTTCAGAGAGCCTTCTTCCACGTCAAACTCAAAACCGCCAGGCAGCTTAAACGCCTCAAAGCTGATTTCGGCACCTCCCACCAAAGGAAGGTTAGAGGGCACCGTTAACTTTGCAAAGTCTTCGCCCAGAAGGTTAAACTTTGTTCCGGGGGTCAGATAATCCTGAGCCTTTTCCAGGTACGTAGTTGCCTCAATTTTGATATTAACTTCTTCGTAGTCGGAGCGCTTGCCGTCTGCAGTTTTAACAACCGCATATGTTTTCTTGCTGCGATCCAGCTTTTCGTGAACTCCGTCCGCAGCGGTAAAAATACCCGTTTTATTTGATATTACGTGGGTTTGATCCTGCTGTAAATAATAGGTGCAGTCTGCACCGTTCAAATCTCCTGCGGAAATCTGAATTTCGTAATCAACATTGCCTTTGATTTTCAGAGTTTTTGTTGTCAATTCTTTAAAGGGGGCAGTATTTCCGGTACGACCAAAGACGGTGGAAATGTATGGGTTTCCGTCCTTGACCTTCTTGACCATATACGCATCGTGCTGATACTGCGGAGCTGAATTGCTCACAGGCGTTTTTGCAGATTGTTTTTTCCATGATTCCAGAACCTTTTTCGGAATACGATAATCCCTGAACTCAGCTTTAGAAAGCACCATGTCTTCAGTAATGCTGTCGTCTGCCGGAATCGTAAATGAAGGTTGCTCCGAGGTGGTCTTTTTTTCGGCGGAATTATATTTTACATCTACGTCAGTAAGAGTTGCATTTACCTTTTTTTTCTTAAATAAAATGCCCTCCGCTTCAGCAGACAGACTGCCCTTCGGCGTAATGACAATATCATTTTTCTTTGCCGAAAGTGCAGTTGATTTTGATTTACCGATGGTGGGAAACGTTATTTCCTCATAAATGTCGCCTGCTGCCGATGCTTTTATCTCAGGAGATAACCAACTCATATCAAGTCCTGCAAGATTACCCACAGGTACGATAGAGAAAATCATCAGAAACGTTAAAAACATCGAAATCGGTTTTTTTAGTTTTCCCATATTTTTTCCTCCTCAATTTCCTCAATTATAATATAATATTTATTCAAAATTCCGCACACAATCTGACGCTCGTGAGCAAAATTTTTGAATTACATCAAGAAAACTGCAAGCAAGATATACAAGCAGCTTATAAGCGTGATTTATCCAGGTATTAATATATTGTTATATTTTATTTTACTGTTATTTAGTAACCTTTGTCAATAGAGCAAAGTCACTAAAAGTGTAAAAATAAAACTGTAATAAGCATCAAAGGCAAGCAAAAGGTGCTTAAAGAAACCGGTCTGATAAAAGTTGCGTATCCCGACACGCAGTCCGAACAGACAGATTGATTTTATCAAGCCCTCTTTACCCGACCGTTTCGGAGCATTTTCTATAAAGCAAAAATCAGGTCGGGTATCCGTTTTGAATTACCCGACCTTTGGCTTGTTTTTCTATTTTCAATTATCAGAAAAAAATTGCCAAGCAAATCTGAATTTCACTTGGCAAAGTGTAATTATTTTATTGTAAAGTATTTCTGGTCCTTGCTTTTTGGTGATTCGGGCTTTGTCAGTGCAATTTTATTTTCAGCTATCAAGGGTTTCATATGCTTGCTCATAAGGTAGGCTATTGTTATTTCTTCCTTGAATCTCTCCTCAAGCTCCTTGCGGCTTCTCGGCACACTGCAAAAATCAAGAATCCGACTTGCAAGGTCGCTGTTTCCCTTTTCACTTACTATTTCATTGTAAAGTATAGCCTTGAATACACCTCTGTTGTTTACAAAAACAGGTTGTGGCAATCCTGCGTTTTTCATCGCACTTCTTATTGTCGGAATACCGCTGTAACGGTTTTCGGTTTCGCCCATAATCTCAAGCGCACCTGCTATATACGGATTTCTGGTGTCGGCAGAAACAAAACCTAACCTATCTAAAGTCATTCTGCCGTACAAGCCGCCTGGATTTTCAATTTCCATTCTGTCGGAATACATAGTAATAGTAATCGGTGCCGACTCGGTGTGTATGCTGTAATCACGGTGAATAAGAGCATTGAGCAAAAGCTCTCTGACTGCGATAACGGGATACTCCGTTCTGTCATTTCTCATTCCTGTTTCAGAGTCAATTATCGTTTTCACCTTCATATTTTTTCTGACAAAAATTAAAGCGTCGTTGAGCATCTGTGTTATAGAGCCCTCAATTCTCTTGTTGTCAATAAATCTCTCGCCGACGCTTCCGGTCGCACTCATTTCCTTGCCGGGAACGGAAACGGCTGTAATACAGAGCTGCGGAAAGTAAGCCTGCGGATAAACCGAGAAAAGCATCAGGGCGGCAATGGTAGGCTTATTGTCAACAACAAAGCCCTGCAAGCGGTTGATTTCCTTTTCTTCAAGCTTGGCAAGATGCGGCTTGTTTTTCTTCAATTCAAGAAGATATAGCTGATATTCGTCGGTATTTATGTCAGTCATTTCTGCTCTGTCATTAGTTCTGAGCTCGTCGTGTATATCCAGCTTGAACGCTTCATAGCTGTAAACCTCGTACTCGGTCATAAGTCTGTCGCCGTCGGCAACACGCACATAAGAGCCTCTTAATCTGCCTGCGCCTTTATAAAAGCAGGGCTTATGAAAATTATCCATTTCCTGAATTTCCGCACTCACAACGGTTTTTCCGTCAACTACCGCAACCGTGCACAGAGGTCTAACGACAGGCTCCATTTGCAGACTTTGCTCCATTATCTTCTTCTGCAAATCGGCTGCGTCATAAACTCCGCAGACATTGTAATCATCATTTTCATCAACACCGAAAATGATAGTTCCGCCGTTTTGCTGATTAGAAAATGACGACAGAGTATCGAAAATTTTAGGGCAACCGTTCCGAGCCGATTTTACTTCAATGTAATTACTTTCGGTCTTATTAAGTTGTATATCTTCAATTAATTTTATCAATTCGCTTTCGAGCATAAGAATTCCTCCTGATTTCATTATACTGAATTTATAAGAATTTTCAAGAGAATTTCTAAAGATTTTCGCATAGTTTTAATAATTTTCTTCTAATTTTAAATATTATTCGCATAATTCTTCTGATTTTCTTCTAAATTATTCTTTTTCTTATAATTTTCTGCAAATTTCATATTTATACGATTTCATAAATAACAGCTTAATTAACATTTAGCTGTCAGCGCATTTGAGATATAATCTACATCATAGCAAAGAAACTTAAAAGTTTCGCCGTATAGATACACAGGTATTTATGCGGTGATTTTATTTACAATTCAAAATATATTCTTTATAATTATAATCGACAGGCTGATTGAACAAGCCTTAAATAACCTTTTTAATTCGGAGGTACTCCGACCCTTTGGAGCAGTATAAGTTTATCAATATTCATCAGAGAGCCAAAACACATAGTCGCAACAGAAATTGTGCAATTCGGTATAAGTTTATCAATATTCATCAGAGAGCCAAAACGCTCTACATTGGATAAATTGCGCCATAATAGTATAAGTTTATCAATATTCATCAGAGAGCCAAAACACCTTATAAAGCAGATGAGCGAAGATGAATGTATAAGTTTATCAATATTCATCAGAGAGCCAAAACCGCAACATCTTGTGGATTCTGGTCGGTTTCGGCAAATTCAACACAATTTTATTATAATTCCAGAATATCTCTTTTGTCAAGATAATTTTCTTCTGCATATTTTTCCCCCAATAAAACTTCCATTGAATCGTACTGCCTGTCTGTTATAGTAAGTAATCTTACAGAACCTTCCGGTGGCAAAATGCCTTTTACAATTTTGGTATATTTTTTTGCATCGTCATTGTTCCTGACAGTTCGTGCATAAACAGAAAATTGCAGCATATGGAATCCGGCTTTAATTAGATTTTTCTGTTTTGATATGTTAGCGTTTCAAAAATCATATCGCAGTTTTCATCAGTCCACATATCAACAACAGGTCCTTGAATTCACGAGACATTTCAATTTGTTTCTTAAGCACATTAAACGGTCTGTAATGTGTGTTCATCGGCAAAGCAGCAGTAACGGGAAGGTGTTTTTCGTCACAAAGAATTATGTGTGCACCTGCCTGCGTAAGTGTGGTTAACACACTTACGCTGAGCATTGCGGCACGGTTTTCTATTACAACAGAGTATATGTCGCTAACCGGTATTCTGCTTTCATCAGTACCGTTTGACACAACAAGCCAATTATCTTTTATGTTAAGTCGTTCTCCGGAAGTAACGATAACGGTTCTCCACATTCTTTTATTTCCCCGCCTTTTTTGCCAAGAATATCAATATCATATTTTTTTATTATGTCTTTTTGAGAAATGCTGCAAGTTTCAACACGATTTGTGTTACTTAACTTTCTTCTTGTGTTATCTTTTGTAATAACAATACTGTTTTGATTAATGTTGTTTATTGATAAGTAAAATCCTCTTCTCTTAACTTTTTCTGTGTTTGTTTTTGCGATTTTCTGACTTATCTCAATATAATCGCCCTTAAACAAATACATAATATGTTCTGCGTAATCCTCGGGATATTTGTAGTATGGTTTAAGATAAAGCTTTTTGTCTTTTTTGACAATATCCGTACGCTTTATTCCCAGAAGACTTGTTGTTCCCGACTTTGTTGTGTAAACTTCAACGCAATAATAGCAAGAATCATACATAAACGAAATATTATCTTCACCGATATTTTTGACATAGCAGTTATCATCTGCCTTGTTCTTTTTCATCAGCTTATCCTTGGTTATTTTGCCTGAATACTTACGTTCGGGTTTTATTGATACTATCGGCATTTGAATTGAATCGGCAAATTCGATATCATTATAATACAGTTTATGAAGATCTTGCCTGAATAATTTATCAAGCTCCTCATCACTTTTATTTTCTGCATCCTTTATAAAATATCTCATCAGCTCATGGTCACGAACTCTGTACTCCACCTCAAGCCGCAAATTTTCAATCAGCGAGGGAGTTTCCTTAACTTTGCCAAGAAGCTTTCTCGAAACATTCGGTTTCATACCATAAAATTTTGACAGATTAACAACACAATTTTCAAGACTCCTGTTATATTCATCTGTCTTTTTTCTGCCGGCTGAATAATAAATATCTCTTAACTTTTGATTTTCTGCGGCAATGATTACATATGCCGGCAAACAGTTTGCAATCACAATGGCGTCAACTGCATGGTCAAAATACGTAATCTTTTTCAGCTTGTCCTTGTCATATTGTCCCCATGTTTCTTTGTTCAGCCATTGTCTGCGTAATGATGAAGTTATTGCTCCCTTGACAGCATAAACGACAGGTCGTTTTTCATCGCTGCTTTCTCTTTGGAATTTCAGATTGTCCTTAAAATACTGCACAAGAAACTTTGCTATATATCTTGTATCATTAAGATTTCTTGTTTTCCAGTCACCCAGAATTTTGTCGGCTTCTTCACCCACAAGAGATTCAAGCATAAAATAGCTGTACTTGGTTTTATTGATTTTCTTTTCCTTATATAGCTTGTTCACACGGCTTTTAAAGAATTTCTTTTTTTCACCTGTAAGGTACATCAACGGAGTTTTGTTGGACTTCTGTTGGTTTTCTTTCGCAATAACAAGTGCTTTGTTGTTAAGTGTATCATCAAGTATTCTCGAAAACGGCACAATATGGTCAACCTCATAGGTCTTATTTCTGTTTTCAATTGCTTCCTTTTTATCCGAAATTTCTTCGTTGGAATACATACATCTCCAACCCTGGAGCTCACCAAGACGGTATCTTTCAATCTGTGAACCGTTTACCTCGCTTTCACTGATTCCGAGTATTTCTGCAACAGCGCTGACTGCGTCTTTGCGGATTTTCTCATTCTCGTTTTGTTTTTTGCTTATTTTACTGCGTGATTCAAAGCTTTTGCTAAGTTCGCCTGCGACTTCAATGTTAAGGGCATTCGGAGCACCGTATTTTTCTATAATCGCATTAACAATCTTTCTTGTTTCGTTAATTGCTCTGAAAACGACGGGATTTTTTGCATATTCGTTCTTGCTGTCAAACGGAGGAAGTTTGAGCTTCTTTTCACTGTTTGCCGCATTATCAAATTCACTTTTGATAAATTGTGCTTGAAATTCTCCTGACGGAGTTCCTTTAAAAAACGCCGTTATTGCTTCTGTCATATATCTGTCGGAAACATTTGCCGTTCCCGAAAAGTTTTGTTTTGAAAGCTTTTTAATAAGCGTTTCCCTGCCTTCTAACTCTGTAATCCCATTAAGTGCTTTAATGCGCCTTGACGGAGTAATATTGCTTGACAAGACAGTTCCGACTCTGTTGAGTAAAGAATTCAGATTGAGATAATCATCGGCAATCAAATCTTTCCACACGAATCCCTCATTTTCAAATATGGGCTTGACTGCTTTTAAAAATCTGAAGCAATCGGCAATGTTTTCATTTTTTGATGTTTCGGGATTCAAAATTTCTATACAATAATTTTTAGCGATGGAATTAAGTTCCTTTTTTGTAATCTGTCCGTTCTGCATTGCAAACTCAACAACAGACTTCATTAGATTTTCTGGTAGTTTTTCAACCTCTCCGGTTTCAGTGCTGACATATCTGTATTGTGAAAGCTTGTTTACAAGTGCAAACATGTCACCAATTACTGTAAATCTGTGTCCTCTTTTTTCATTCGTGTAAAACGGGCAATTTCCGATTGTATCGTAAAATCCCTTGTATGGTCTGTTTTCATCTTGCGGATTTCCCGGTCCGTCTTCAAAATCTCTGCGTGAGAAGATGATTTTAAATATTTTTTCTATATTGTCCTCAGTAAGTTGAGGATAATAAGACTTTTGTCTGTTAAGTATTTTTCTTGTTTCTTCCTCATACATTGTATTCGGAAAAAGTATGTCGTTTTTCTCTTTTGAATTTCTGTACTTGTATCTTCCTGTTGCTTTTTCCGAAAAATGTTCGGTGTCTTTCATTATTGCTTCTGCAATTGAACGGTATCCTCCGTCTTTGATTATTTTTTCAGTACGGGTTACGGCGGCGTACAGCTTGCCTTCATCTGATTTTTCGTCCTTTTCTTCATAGAACGGTTTGTAACCACGGTGATTAGCAATATTAAGCAAAGCAGCCGCAAGCTCCTGCGGAGAAATTTTTGTATCAAGTGCACGAACTCTTATATCAATTATGTCATGGTCGTTTTTGTTAAAAAATTGTGTGATATCCGCTTTTGAAACAAGTCCAATGCTTTCAAGAAAATTTTTTAGACGTTCTTTTCTTTGGCGTCTTCTTCTTATTTGTCTGCGTGTTCCTCTGTATTCTCTTCGTATCTGACTTTCCCTTTTTTGTTTCTTAAGATCTTCACCTGAATCGAAAATCCGGACTCCAAAGTCTTCTATACGTTTGCAGTTTTCTTCATTTCTGACTACTGCCCAGCCGACAGAGCCGATTCCCACATCAAGACCAATAATATACTTCATATTTATCACCTTTCTCTTGACAAAATAAAATTTACATATTATAATAAAGCCAAAGCTTAGGAATTTGATGTATGGGTTTATCAATATTCATCAACAAACACATTAAACCAATTGAGTTATAAGTTTATCAATATTCATCAGAGTTCTAAGATAAGGCAATATGCCGTAGGGTTGTGGAAACCCTTTACACCACACATTAAAGACAATCACTTGATTGTCTTTTTTTGTTTGTCCGATTTTTGAACAATATTACTGCTGCTGACAATTATTTGTATGCTATGTATATATTATCACAATTATCTTATATGCACAATAAAATGCGTTCTTTAAAATTATTTTATTAATATCTCACAATTATTATTTCTGCGTATCGTAAACCTCACTTAATTTAGTAAACTTTTATATGTGTCAATGACATAATAACCCACTTTTTTGAAATTTCGTTGAACAGCTTTTTTGCGCAATTGATTTTTGCCTGCTCAAGCTCAAAACTGCCAGCCACTTTTAGATTTTAGTGATATTGTTTATAATTGTATATATTTTATCACAACTCGCCTATATATTCAATAAAATTTATATAACTTGTCAAATTGCTTTTCATTAGCTCATTAATATTATCCTTCAACTACTGTGTCAAATAAAGGACAATGCAATATTTAATAGGTATTTTTAGAAATTTAGCTATATATCATTTTATATATTCAAATCGTTCAATGCCTGTTTGCTCTTTGCCCTTGCAATTTCAAGGCGGCTGACTTTAACATCCGTCTTTTTTGTGATACAGCACATTTCAAGCACTCGACTGTATATCCGGTCTTTCTCAAGGCTGTCGGGATTTTTCAGCTCCGCAGGGGATAAATTTGTCGTGACAATAAGCGGAATTGCTTTCCTGTAAATATCGTCAACAATGTTGTATGCCGTCTGCGTTGCCTTTTCCACGCCCAAATCGTCAAGAATGACTAAATCGAATGAATCTAAATTGACAACAGGTGCGTCGTTATTCACCTGATTTTTGACAAGGTCTGACAGTCGGCTGACAAGCACTCTCACTCCTCTTTTGAGCAGAGCGTTGGCTATACAGCAGGCATAAAAGCTTTTGCCGCCGCCCGTTCCGCCGTAAAATAGAACACCGTTGTTGTGTTCCCTCTGCCTGTTCCAGCTTGCAGCATATTTCTTGCAGAAGTCGGTCAGCTCGGGATTGCGTTTGTCGTCATTCTCGAACGTGTTTTTGAGGTACGCTCTGTCCGACAGACCTTGCTTGTAAAGCCGCTTGACGTAGTCGTCCCACTCCTGACGGCGCATACGCTCCTGAAAGGCGTTTTCCTCGTCAATGTCACACTTACAGACAATCGGAAACTTTCGCATTGTTCCGCTGCCTGTCGGAAATTCCTTTACGCACTGTTTCGGCTGATTGCAGACTCCGCAATGCAGAATCCCGTCTTTTACATAATCATTGGGCTTTGTATTGCTATTGCCTTTTTCAATTATAGAATTAATAATACTATTCATTGTCAGAACTCCTCGTCATAATTTCGTTGTGTGTTTGCAGTTGAATTTACCGTTAAGCTTTCTTTGTTTATGTAATTGCCCTCGATAATTTTCGTCAGGTTGGCAGGCTGTAATATCCAGTCAAAACCGCAGCTGCTCCATTTCCCGTTTCTGCCTGTCAGGAAGTCAGAGCTTTCAACAAGGCTGAAAAGCTCATCAAAGGACATCTCTCCCAAAAGTTTGTCAGCATTGACTATCAGCTTTCTGCGTTTGTCGTTTAACTTCTGCACCTTTGGCAGACTTATGCAAACAGAGTTGAACAAATCGACAACACCCTGATAATCAAAGGCGTTGCGAACGTCAACGGAAGTTGACATACTATCTGTCTTATCTTTACTTATCTTATCTTTTCTTATCTTATCTTGTGCGGACACTTGGTTGACGCTTGGTTGACAAGCGGTTGTCAGTTGGTTGTCAAGCTTTGAATATGTACCGTTGTCAAGCGACAGTAATGCTTTTTCCGTTTTGAAAAGAGTATCCTTCTTGCGGTCTTTTCTTATGCTGTTGTGCAGATTCCAGTGCGTAATTACAATTATTCCGCTGTCAAAGCAGATAACAAAGCCTTTGGCGATTAGCAGTTTCAAATCATCTTCGTTGCACCCTATTGACCTTGCAATCCGTTTCGGACTGCTCACAAAGCCGTCATCATCAGCGTGTAACCCCAGATGAAAATACAAAGCCTGAGCAGACAAAGACATTTCCAGAAACAAATCGCTGTCCGTAACAGCGTTTGTAAACATTCTGTGACTTCCCAAAATATCCCCCCTTTGATAGTAATGTCGTCAACTTAAGTTTTTTAATTAATTTTTAATTTATAATTGTAGGGAACGGTACGGCAGTCGCCCAAAACCCCTCAATCCCCTTATGAATGGGCAGAAACCCCTGTGTCGTTCCTAACTGACATTCAGCTAACTTATTTAGGAACAACACAGGGGTTGTTCCCTACGTTTCTTAAGTTGATAGAATTGCCCTTGATAGTACTTCCATATACAGGCGAAAATCCTGAAAAGTTGCATAAAAATATGCAATTTCTGAAAATTACTTTTTGCCGAATGTTTCTGAATCTGCATATACACATAATGAAAAAAGGCTATACCCCCATAACAGGAGTGTATAGCCTTTAATATTGCATTATTTAGTTGAAAATACGCAACTTTTGCGTGTCGAGGCACTCGGCGGCGTGACGCCGCTCACAATTTTTATTATCAACACAACTGCTATTGCTTAAAGAAAATTAAATAAAAAAGGTGCCAGAATCAACTGACATTTCAAGAAACATAATCTTGCCAATATATGAACCTTTAACGCGAGAAAAAAGCCAAAAAACAACAAAAATGCCCCGATACGCGATTTGCGTGTCGAGGCACTCGACTGGTTGTGGGAGCCGGATTTGAACCGACGACCTTCGGGTTATGAGTGCTAAATCAAAGTTTTTGCGAATTTTAGTGAGCCTTAATAAGTCAGTATTTATGCGGTTTTCGGCGTACTTATTCTTTGTAAACCGTAATGAACACTTGCTGTTTATTGTAGAAATAAACGGCAAATAAACGGCAACTTTATTTTGTCTGATATGGGGTATTTGTGAGCTTGTGAACGGTGTGTTTGCGTTGCCGCTGATACTGATTTTTTACAGCAGGGAACAGGGCAATATACTTTCGCTCTTATATGCGCTTTATGGGGGCGTATCAGGAAGAAACACACAAGGCATATACTTTCATTACTTCGTCCAGTTTGGACGCAAATAACCGAGAACAGCGAACACAACAAAAAGCAGGACGCTTATTCAGCGTCCCATCTTCCTAACTTGAATTGATTATATATCATCTGCACGAAAGCCAACAAACTTTCAAGCGCCTGCTCGTTGTCTATCCTATCAATCAATTCTAACATCTGTTCTTTCGTTGTCATTTGTTAATCTCCTCTTTTAGCTTAAAATATTTATATCAACCTCAGCGGCAAAGCAACGGCTATATACTGATTTTAATTTACAATAAGGTTATTCTAACACGCCTTCTTTACAAAGCCTTTCAACATTTTTTACTAAGTCATTTGCAAGCTCGAGGGCCTTTAAATCGTCTATCTTTTCAAGCCTTTCAAAAGTGAAAATTCTTAAAAATGTTTTATCCTGCTCTTCTTTGCTTATCGGCTCCGTGCTGATTAACTGACCTGCTGTACAAGCAAAGTAATTAGCAAACTTCACAGCCACGCTTGCAGGTAAATCCGGATTAGTTATGTAGCTGACATATTCATCGGCGGTAATGCCGAGGTCATCTTGAACATCTTGTATTTTGAGCTTCTGCTCTCTTCTGAAATAATCAATGTTGTTGCAAATCTGTTCCATTATTCTGTCTCCTTTAAACTTAAAAAATCCATCAGCCGCAGCAGCTATGCAACGGCTATACGTTTACTTCAATCTGCAAGCCGTAATTCATATAAGGAACGCTCACGCCCTTAATACCTGAAAGGCGGCTTGTGATTGTACGTCCTGCGTCCATAAGCGGAGCTATGAACGCCGCCAGAGCTTTCGGAAGATAACCCATTGTATACGAGCCTTTGCCCTTTACGGTTGCTATAACTGCAACTGCGTTGCGGTCATATGCGTTTGCCTTATCCCGGTAAAGGCTTATTCTGATGTTTTCGGGGCGATAGTGTGTAAGGTGCTCAATAGCCTGCTGACGTTTGCCGTAGGTCACGCCTGCAACCTTTGTGCAGATGTTCGGGAGCTTGACAAGCACCCACGCTTTCACCATTGCATTAGCTCTGTTATAGCCCTGCTTTACAAGCTTGTTTGCTATTGTCATAACCTTGCTGTGCTGTGTGCGTTTCATCTGTAACGCCCCTTTCCTTAACTCTGTACTTATATTATACACGCTATTCCGTGAATATTCAATTGACATAATGCACAAACATTCACGGATAAAGATGTATATATTGTGCATTGAAATCCGTGCATACTTGTGTTATAATGTGTATAGTGGAAAAGAGGGCTTATATGATACAGCCCCGGAAAGGAACTAAAAATGTCTTTAAGCTATGAAAAATTGTTTGCCCTTATGAAACAAAAAGGACTTTCAACCTATAAAATCCGAAAGGAAAATATAATTTCACAAAGCGCATTATATGCTTTGAAAAACGGCAAAAGCGTTACTACCGAAACGATAGAAAAGCTATGTAAAGCATTGAACTGTCAACCGGGCGACATAATGGAGTATGTGGAAGATAATTAGTCTTATTTTGAACTACGTTTTTACTAATCGTGTAATTAATTACAAATACAGGAGGTGTTCTGATGAAGCCCAAAAGCATAAACTCTCTTATGGCATATATGCGTGATGAAAAGAATATTCAAATATATGGTAGCTTGCAAAAGAAAAAGTTAAGAAATATGGGTTATTATCACGGTTATAAAGGTTACCGATATTGTAATTCTCCTACTTCTTTGTTCCCTTATACAGATTTCAACGAATTGCAAGCAGTATATGACTTTGATATGAAAATAAAATCGATATTTTATCCTCAAATTATGTTTTTAGAAACAACTTTAAAAAACTATTCTCTTGAGGTCATTTTAGATGAGGCAAAGAGTAAGTTCTTTTCAGATATATACACTAAATTGCTTAATGACTATAAGGCATATCCTGTTGGGAGTGATTCTTACAAAAAATCTATATCAAAAAGAATGAATGTAAGAAACAAAATATATAATAACATCTCTATGGGCTATGATAAAAACAATATAATTAAACATTATTACGATAATGATCAACCTCTTCCAATGTGGGCAATATTTGAAATCTTAAGTTTGGGTGAATTTGGTAACTTCTTATCTTGCTTAAATAAAACGGTAAGGGTAAAAATATCTTCTTCTGTAGGAATCAGATTAAGTTTCGATAGCAACGGAAAAATGGTTGAAAAAATTGTATTTGTTTTAAAGGATCTCAGAAATGCTGTTGCGCATAACAATACGGTATTCGACACAAGATTTAAAAAAAGTCAAGTAAATAGTCTAATAAGCAATTACATAGCAGCTGAAACAGGTATCAATAATATTAACTTTAGAACTATTGTTGATTACTTAATACTTATTTCTTTTGTTATGAAATTATTAAAATGCAATAAAAGTGAAATAATGACTTTTATTCGCCAGTTTGAGGACGCATGTGAAAATTTCAGGAAACAGGTACCGATGAATATTTTTTCTAGAATTATAT